>NZ_DAOSEH010000039.1:0-20035 GCF_035363035.1 Mesotoga sp.
CGTTGACGTTCTATAATTGGCAAAACAAGCGAGGTGATTCCTTTGCACGAAGAAAGAAAGTATCGTTTCGATACACTATCTATACACGCCGCAGAACAGGAGGATCAAAATCAGGCGTTGAACTCACCCATTTATATGACCTCTACATTCACTTTCAAGGATCTCCAGCAGGCCGAGGACACCTTTTCCTTCAAAAGAAAGGCGTACGTTTACACGCGCGGGGGCAATCCCACGGTTAATCTCTTCGAACAGAGGCTCTCCGCTCTAGAGGGTGGAGTGGACGGTGTAGCTTTCTCCTCAGGGATGGCCGCCATAAGCTCCGTGGTGATGTCACTAGCGGAATCGGGCGATCACGTTCTGGCCCACCGGAACCTCTACGGATCTACCTTCGGGTTTCTAAACCATCTTCTAGTGAATTACGGTGTCCGCACCGACTTCGTGGATATGACAGATCTGAATCGAATAGAAGAGTCGATACTTCCAGGTACCAAGGTTCTGTACCTCGAAACACCTACCAATCCCTCCCTAGAGATAATAGATATCGCAGGCATTTCCAGAATGGCGCACGAGCGGGGAATAAAAGTGGCGGTGGACAACACTTTCGCCACACCTGTTCTTCAAAGACCGCTCGAACTGGGAGCCGATGTAGTTCTCCACAGTGTCACGAAGTATATCTCCGGTCACGGCGACGTGGTAGGGGGTGTGGCAACTTCGAGGGATTATGATTATGTTCAGAGACTCAAGTTCGGTTACATGTGTGAGCTGGGAGGAGTTATGAGTCCCTTCAACGCGTGGCTCCTCCTCAGGGGAATGAAAACTCTAGGTCTCAGGATGGAACGCCACTGTTCGAACGCCTCGAAAATCGCCAGATTTCTGAAAGATCACAGAGGCGTTGAGAGAGTCCTCTATCCAGAACTCGAAGAGCATCCGGGACACGGACTTGCGAAACGACAGATGAAAGGTTTCGGAGGAATTGTGAGCTTCGAGTTAAAAGGAGATCGTTCGATGGCCGAGGCGTTCGTGAAATATCTTAGCCTTATAAAACTGGCAGTGTCACTGGGAGATGCGGAGAGTCTGGTAGAAGTACCGGCAATGATGACACACAGGGATTATCCAGAAGAAGAACTCCACAGGTTTGGATTCTCAGGAAGGACCGTAAGGATTTCGGCCGGCCTCGAACATCCCGACGATTTGATTCAGGATATCGGGGAATCGCTGGATAGTGTATATGGGTGATTCACGCTACAGTATGTACTTTTTCGATCTCGACCACACGATCCTCGATTTCGAAAGGAGCGAGAATGAAACCCTGATAGAGGTTTTCAAATCCAGGGGAGTAACTCTGAGCCCCTCTCAGGTCGAGAACTATCGGCAGATAAACAGGAAGTGGTGGTCAATGCTCGAGAAAGGGACTGTCTCGAAGGAAAGGGTTGTTGTGGAGAGATTCGAAGAGTTCTGCAGCCTTCTTGATATTAACTTCGATGCAAAAGGGCTGAACGAGGAGTATCTAACGGGACTCTCCAGCAGAGCTTACTTTCTTCCGGGCGCCGAAGAGTTTCTACACCAGTTTAAAAGTGCCGGTAGGCGCATGGCGATAATTACAAACGGAGTTTATCGTGTGCAGCACAAAAAGTTTCTTATTGCCAGTCTGCAGAGGTTCTTCGAGTTTTCACTATCCTCGGAGGAGGCCGGTTACGCCAAACCAGATCCCCGGATCTTTGAGATTGCGCTGAAAAGAGCAGGTATCGAAAAGGATGAAGCCATATATATAGGAGACAGTCTGGAGTCGGACTTTTCGGGCGCACAGAAGGCAGGAATCGACTTCATATGGATCAATCCAGAAGCTGAACCCGGTAAGGGTCCTCTTATGATAGCCAGAGATTTTGTCGAGCTTAAGGCGGTTCTTGGAAGCCTGGAAGCCTGAAATATGAGAGCCTTGAAATCAATTCGAATGTTTCATCACAAAACCAAGCAGAAGACTGTTCAGAACCTCCGGCTTCTCAAAAATAGTGACATGTCCGCAATCGGGAATAACGGTGAACTCGGAACGCGTTATTGAATCTGCTATTATCTTTGAAAATTTACGTGGCTTGAGAATATCGTTCTCCCCGCAAACGACAAGAGTAGGAGCTTTTATCCTGCATAGATCATCCGTCATGTGAACATCGCTCACGAAAGTATCGTATAGAGCTATCTGTCCTTCGTAGTAATCCTCCGGAACCTTTTCTAGAGCACGAGCTCTTTCCTCAAGCATTTCTTTGTTCTCGCTTATGAAAGAATCGTGATAGATAGTCGGCACCATACTCCAGAAAAACTTTTTTGCATCCTTTTTGCCTGCAGCTTCTCGCCAGCCTCTCACAAAGAGTTTTAGAACTTCATCTAGCTCGCTGACAGAATCTATTACCGAGATGGAAACGACCATTTCGGGATAATCAATCGCGAATCTCAAAGCCACTTCGCCGCCGTACGAGGTACCAATTATGTGAGCCCTTTCGATCCCAAGCTCTTTCATCAGGAGTCTGGCTTCTAGTGCATGCTGGGCGAAGGAGTAAGGTCCGGCCGGTTTCTCTGAAAGGAGCTGCCCTTTGAAGTCGTGGAGCAGAATCTTGAAGCCGAATTTTTCGAACAACTTCCTCTGCGATGCCCAGCTGCTAGTTGAAGCCATAACGCCGTTGAAGAATGCCACAGTCTCTCCGACGTCTTTCTTTCCTTCCAATTCGTAGTAAATATTCACTCCGTTCACTGTCATATATGCCATAAAGAAAACCTCCCGTGGTCAGCAATACGATTTCAGTTCTCCGTCCTCACTCTCTTTCTACCGGTCTCCAGGAACTCTCCAAGCTTGCGACCCATTTTTTCCATGAAGGCATTCACGTCTCTTGATTTCCTTAAATACCACCAGAAGACTAGAATGCCTATCGAAGCGCCGATGTTGTTATAGATCAAATCTAGCATGGTGTCGTTCAGACTGTTCTCCTGGGCCATCCTGTAGCCCGGGTAGTTTCTGAATATCCTGTCCGAAATGAATTCGAAGATCTCCCAGAAAACCCCAAACATGTTCACGATCGAGAGAGCTGAGAACCAGACCTTCCACTTGACGGCGCGCTCGGGCAAGTTCGACCAGGCAAGGGATGACCCCAGAACGAAGGGAAAAATGGCAACTGCACCCAGGAAACCTCCATGAATGTGCAAAATGTCGTCGTATATAACAAATCTGTTGTAGAACTCCAGCCACATACCGAACACACTGTGGAGATTGAGGTGCAGCAGTGCCAGAAATCTTATCTCTTCGAAGATTGGAACGCCGGTTATTCCTTGAAAGATCCATGTCGCGTAACCCAGAAAGGCCATAATCAGATAGCCCAGCAGATGCGGAAGGTTGAAGCTCACCAGCGACGCAAAAACCGGTATGAAGAGGAGAAACGAAAAAGCGATGTTGAACCATTTCAAAGCCCTGTAAATACTTAAATTACTGGAGAAAAGCGATCTGTTCATTAAGCTCCTGTCGGACATGACATCCACGAAGCTGCGCATATAGACGCTCAAAACTCCCATTATAGACCTGATCTGCCTCACCGAATCACCTCCACTGTGTCTGGAGACCGCTAGCTGTATTATATATCGCAATTGTTTTTAGGGCGAAACAAGCTTTTGGCATCACCATGTCTGAGAACTCCATTTTTTAGCTCTATCCTAAAACAAAGCCTATGAATGAATATGTTTAGATTAAATAAGATTGATATATATTAGAATAAATTGTAATATATTGAAGAGGAGGGGAATATAATGATAGAAGTTAAAGGAAACAAATACTACGACACAAAGGAAGTGGCAGAAATTCTGAGCTGCACACCCTGGACCATCCGGAAATGGATAAATGACGGGACTTTGAAGGCCACCAAGCTGGGGAAAAGGTACTTCGTTGACGAGTGGACAATCCAGAAAAAGCTGGACTGGAACGCCAAAGGAGGCGAAGAAACAGAAGAACCTTGCACAAGCGGGAAAAAACACTCCGGAACACTGACCGAAATCGAAAGAAAGGCCGCTCAATTCAAAGAGCTTCCCGATGGCAGATATGCAATCCTTGACGGGGAAGGCAACAGGATAGGTACGCTAATTAAAGAGGAAAATGATCTACATTGACGGATGTTTATGGGATTGAGCTCCTTATTAGAATAGAGAAGCGCAACAAAAGACATGAAACCGGGAAAGGCGGATAGATTATACGATAAAGAATAGTTCTTCTCACCTAACGGATTTAACCTATTGGGTGACCTGACCCTTCTTCTCTTTGTCACTCCAAATTGAATTAATTGAGACTATCCTTTCTTCATAGGCTGTGGTAACATTTTGTCAGGTTTGCTAAATGTATTTCGATCTGCAAAATCACCTGTTTTGCTGGAAATTTCCTATCATATTAATCGCAGGGGGAAGTGTGTGTATGGAAAAGTCTTTTCTGAGTCCTTCGGAAAATGCTGTGAGTTTCATTGAAACAGGGTGCAAAAAAACCAGTTTAACGGCCGCAAAAGAATTTGTTCTGGGTATTCTAGGGGGTGCGTTCATCGCCTTTGCCGCAGAGGGGTCCAATGTTGCAATTCACACAATCGGCTCTGTCGGATTGGCAAAGGCCCTCGCCGGAGCGATATTCACCACGGGACTGATGATGGTGATTATAGCCGGTGCCGAGTTGTTCACAGGAAACAGTCTTATCGTCATTTCGTGTTTGAAGAGTAAGTCAAGATGGCTGGCTTTGTTGAAGAACTGGTTCTTCGTATATACGGGAAACTTTGTAGGGTCTCTTCTAGTAGTATATTTCATACTACATTCCGGTCAGCTGGGTTTTTCCGGGAATCTACTGGGAGGATTCACTATCAAGACGGCCGTTTATAAAACAGGTCTGAGCTTTGAAAACGCCTTCTTCATGGGTATATTATGTAACTGGCTGGTCTGTATCGCCGTGTGGATGGCCTCCACGGCCAGAGATATAGCCGGAAAGGTTCTTGCCATTTTCTTTCCGATCTGGTTATTCATAGCATCTGGTTTTGAACACAGCGTGGCAAACATGTACTATATACCCGCGGGGATTCTCGCCAAAGCCAACGAAGGTTTCGTCCAGGCAGCCATCTCGTTGGGCGTCAAGAGCGATCAGATAGTAAACTTGAATTGGGGAACTCTCTTCACTAAAAACCTCATTCCTGTGACGCTCGGCAACATCGTAGGTGGCGCACTGTTCGTTGCCACAATCTACTGGTTCGTGTATCTGCGAGATGGGAAGGCAAAGGGTGATAAAAGTATCGCTTAGTTCTCCGGAGAATCACCGGTTGATGTTTGAAGTATAAGTCAATCACAATCTCAAATTGAGCTGCGTCATGGTACTCTCTGAAGTGCTAGATGCAGTGTATGGTGTGTTTTTCTATATTTCTTCAAGATCTATGAGTTTGACGAGTTCCATCATATCTTTAGATCGTATCGCCTCTTTGACTTTGTGGAGGTACTCTTCGATTTTTTCAAGAGCTTCGGCGATGTTGTCTCCATTGTATCTGGCCATATCCAGTACCATTTCTCTGTTCTGCCTGCCGAGCCTGGTTGTGGAAGCAAAACCCGGACCGGCATATTTTTCATGATTCTTTCCCAGTTTCATTGCGACCCGGGACAGATAATAAAGCCCCTGGCTGATACGCGAGAGCATCTTATCGTGTTCGGCCGGTTCTATGAACTCAGGTCTGGCTCCCAGGTCGTTTACTATCTTCAACGCGGTGCTGACGTCGCTGTTTCTTGCCATTCCACACGGAGAGAGAAAAAAGGGGCGCCCTTCGAACATTCTTCTGTCCCAGCCGGCCGGTCCAGAATGTTCGTTGCCGGCCATCGGATGGCCGTTTATGAAGCGTATCTTCCTTCTCGACGCCACTTCACGGAAGGGCCTCATCACACTTGCCACATCCATCACAGGACCATTGAACTCCATACTTTCGAGTAGTTCCAGTTCCACGCTCATGGGAGTAGCTATCACGGTTATTTCATTTCCCGGTAGCAACAGATCAAGGGGACCAGTCTCGATCCCGCTGTAAAAGAGCGTTGAAAGTATCTTTTCGCATGTATCGAAGACAGAGACACGGCAACCCCGCTCACAAAGTCTGAGAGCCATCGATCCACCGATCGATCCGCCCCCGATTATAAGAATCTTCATGGGTTATCCTCATCTTTCCTAACCAGATCGGGTCTGAGGTCACGTGCTCTGTGAAGATAGACGAAGTTCTTCGAGGTTGATTCACAGTGGATGAGAACCCTTATAATTCCATTCGATGATCCCTGGAAGTCTGCCTCATTTATACACAAAAGCGCGACATCGCTATAATCGAATCTCTGCCTGAAGGCCGTAGCTGGATTGAAGGCGGTGACATCTCGCGTTACGGTGAAGATCACCGAGTGTATTTCCCAAATATCGTTTTTGGCGAAGATCTCCTCCATCAACTCTATAGTCCTGGCAGTGATCTCCTCACGTTCGTTATTTTCAACCGATGTTGCTCCTCTTATCGCTTTCATCTCTTACCCCCGCGATGAAACTTATATCCTTTCGAAATCCAGTATCTCGATTGTGTGTTCTTTTTCATCGCTTCGAATCGGTCTCAGATTGGTTTCTATCTCACCTGTTTGGTTGTCGTACGGATCAAATCTGTAGAAGTTCTTTGACGGTGTCAGGGGAGCCATGAAGGCCGAGTTGGCCACCATTCTGTAAGCATCAAGATTTCCGAAGTAGAACTCCCTGTAAGCCGGTATATTTTTGCGGGCGCCTCCGAAAGAGCCATCCACCGGAATCCACCCGTAAGGCTCGATCCAGAAAAAAGCCCAGTCGTGAGGGCTAGCTCCGGCCGGGGTTGCGTACCAGCCCGATTGCCACCTGGAAGGGATACCTTTGATCCTGCAAAGTGTCATAAAGAGGAGGGCTTTAAGACCGCAGTCACCTCTCATGTTGCTGGCGGCGAACTCCGACAGGTTGCCGTAGAGGGCGTATTCGCTCATGAAAGAGTACCTGACGTTGTCACATATCCAGTCGTAAAAGCTTTTTGCGATGTAGTAAGGGTTCCTCTCGTTGCCTGCGATCTCGCTTGCCAGATTCTTGAGAAAGGGTGTGAAAAGTATGTGTGGGGCTTGCTCACAGAGATAGTTATGGAAACGTGCACTATCAACCGGTCGGATCGAAAAGGGGTCGATAGAGGTCGAGATTTCCGAGATTTCGTACTCGAACTCAACCGAGAAGTTGACTTCCCCCATAGGTGCTTCCATGTATATGGTTCTCTGCGGGGCATCGGGCGGGGCCAGAAAGTAGTTCTTCTGGCTGGTGTTGAGTATCTTGACATTTTCGATCTGGTCGCCGGGCCGTGCAACTGGCAGCCAGCACTTAAGGTACTCGCCCTTGTCTCCTGCCTGAACTCTGGCCTTCATGGAAGACCGGGCTCTGACTCTAAAGGTGGCCGGTACTCTCTCGGATATCAAACGATCTATTTGGGTCTGCAGCAGCTCTTTTTTCTTGTTACGCTCGATGTCTTTCTCTTTCAAGCGTTTTTCATAATCATTTCTGGCAAAGAGCAGGTTTTTATCGAACCGCTTTTCATAGAACTCTTCGCCGTCGATAACCATGAAATCGAGATAACCACCCTTCTTCAATTCATCGAACTCTGCGCGAGTGAAGTCCGCCAATTCCGAATCTAGTATCTCGAAAGCTATATCAATGGTATAGATGTAGTTCTCACGTATCCGCCTCAACCTCTCCCTTTCCCATAGCAACCTTTCACGGAGTATTGAAGGAAGGCTTAAGG
Organism: Mesotoga sp.; assembly: GCF_035363035.1. Taxonomy (NCBI): domain Bacteria; kingdom Thermotogati; phylum Thermotogota; class Thermotogae; order Kosmotogales; family Kosmotogaceae; genus Mesotoga; species Mesotoga sp. The sequence goes on from NZ_DAOSEH010000039.1 coordinate 7,818, forward strand.
AGAGTTGAAAGTCTATCTCCCGGGTTGCCTTTTCAAAAGCACCTTCGCTCTCATGTTTTATTATCTTCTCTGGCAGTGGAACAGATAGAAACTCCATACGAACCTCCCGATTATATGAGATTTACGGTTACAGCCAATATATTTACAATGAGCTCCTCTATCTGGAGAAGAGTTTCGACTGTACGCCAGCCACCAGCTCGGCGTTGAATCTGGAAATCAGATGAAGAACATCGTCCCTATCCTGATCACTCTCCATGAAGTCGTATTTGTCGCCGTCTATAATCAGTTTTCTGCAGAAGTCTGCGTCTTCGATCCATTCGTCGTACAGTCTGTTGAGCCTTTCTATGTACTCCTCTTTTATATCGCTTTCGAAGCCTCTACCGCGTTTCTTGATCCTCTTCATAAGCACAGGAGTTGAGCACTTGATATACACCAGCCCGGTCGGAGTACTGAGGTGATCGGAGAGTGTCTTGAAAGTATCCATGTACAGTTCCCAGTCGCGACTGTCTATATAGCCCATCAAGTGAAGGTTTCTTGCGAAGATTTTAACATCTTCGTATATGGTCCTATCCTGAAGGACGACGGCCCCTTCTGTATTTACCCTCTTGAGAAAGTCGAAACGTTTTATAAGAAAGAAGAGCTGAGAATGGAAAGCCCAGCGTCCCATATCAGAATAGAAGTCTTTCAGAAAGGGGTTTTCATCTACCGCTTCGTACACTCCTCTGAAACCGAGTCTCTCTTCCAGAAGAGCCGTTAGCGAAGACTTTCCCGCACCTATGTTTCCGCAAATTCCAAGTATCATAAGCTCGCCTCGATTCTTTCGAAAATCTCGTGTAAGTCTTTCTGGTTCCTCACGAAGTCTATGGCGGAGGTGTCTATCCTCAACACCGGAAAGTTTCTTTCAGAGCCCATGTGTTCCTCGTAAGCCTCGCTGAGCATAGAGATGTAGTTCCGATCCATGCTTCTCTCGAAGGGTCTGTCCCTGAGGGCTATACGGCTCATTAGAACGTTGACGTCTGCATAGAGATAGACCACCAAGTCAGGTGTCTGTACCTGATCCTGCAAAACTTTGAAGATCTTTTCGTACAGTTCTAGCTGGTCACCTTTCAGAGTCAGCGAAGCGAAGAGGTGATCCTTGTAAAAAGTGTAGTCCGAAACTACTCCCTGTCCCTGGGCAGCCGTCCTTTTCACGGCCGATTGCTGATCAAACCTGCTAACAAGAAAAAAGAGCTGCGTCTGGAAGGCCCATCTGTCCATATCTTCATAGAAGTTGGGCAAGAAAGGATTCTCCTCGACTACCTCCAGGACGGTCGGTATCGAGTATTTCAGAGAGAGGTTCCTGACAAGGGTTGTCTTTCCAACACCAATCACACCTTCAACGGCGATATACTTCCCGCTAGCGATTGAAAACATATTTTATTCCTACGCACAACACTTCCGGAAAGTCTCCGGGAGGCAAATGGCGCTTCTCCTTTCACAGTTGTCTTGAAGACTCAGACCGGATTCAGATGTTGTAACCCATTAAAATCGAGTTCAGGCATTCTCCTCGCCTGAAGCTTCGGCTCTTTCTTTCCAGCCATCGAATAGCGGTTTCAAAACGTCTATGACCGGATCGAGGTAGTTGGCGACCGATTTGTGGTAACCAGGAATGCAGAGTATCAAAGATTCCCTGATAGTTCCAGCCGCTACCCTGTAAAGGCATAGCGAAGAGTCGGCAACTATCGCGTGTCGCATCATGGCCGTCTCAATGCCGGTCGCCCTCTTATCTACCAGAGAGAGAACCGCCTCGGGACCAATATCCTCTCTGTAAAGGCCGGTCCCCCCGAGTACAATTACCATGTCGTTTGACCTGGAAGCGGCATAAATGCACTCTTTTAGATCACTCATTACTGGCTGGACATCAAAAAAACCGGCAAAATGGTAACCGTGTTCTTTGAGCATCTTTTCGCAGATTTCGATCGATTTGGATGTTTCGTCGAAAAACCCCGATTCTAGGATCCTTATGATCTTACACCTGTACATCTCTACCTCCGGATATCATTTGTAAAGCACATAAGCCGAAGCGGCCCTTAGAATGACTTCACCACTGACTTCTCCCAGCGATTCATTGGATACCCTCGCTTCATCCATGGCCAGGTTCCAGGAACCGTTGGGAAGTGTTATCTTCGCATCTTCGATGTTTCCGTTGAATATGACCAGTATCTCCTTCCATGTATCGCCGGCCGCTTCACCGTTAATAATGAAAGCAACGATATTCCTCGGTGTGTCTAGGAAGACAAGGTTCTCTCTTATCTCCTGAGCAGTAGCCATTCTGAAGGCCGGGTGAGACTTCCGCAACTCTATCATTCCTCTGTAGTAGTTGAAGAGATCTATAAACTGGGCCTTCCTGGAATAGTCCATCTTGTTGAGCTCAACACCGGCGTTATAGCTGTTGTCGTTGCCGTTCTTGGTTCTGGCGAAATCGACCCCTCCGTGAAGGAAGGGAATACCCTGCGAGAGCAACACGATCGCATTCGAAAGTTTCTGTGCGTTAAGTAGCAGCTCTAGCGGTGCATCGGTCATCGCCGCGCTATTTTTATCCCAGAGAGTCTGATTGTCGTGCGCCGAAACGTAGTTGATTGTTTCTGCAGGGTCATCGGTGAAGTCGCGTATATCATAGCTGTACTCTATGCTACCGCTGATGCCGCGCATGATCCTGCGTTCCTTGGCTCTGCTTCCAAGTGAAAAACCCTTTACCTTTGGATCGAAGACGCTTCCGCGGATCGCATCTCTCAAGTTGTCGTTGAAGACGGCGACCTGTGTGCCCTTCTGGTCGCCCTTGGTGAAGGTCACATTGGCTCCCCAACCGCCCCAGGGTTCGCCGTAGAGCAGTAGAGTGGGATCCAATTCATGAAGCTCTCTATCGATGGAAAGTACGGTTTCCCTATCGAAGAGGCCGAGCAGGTCGAATCTGAAACCGTCGATATGGTAATCGTTCACCCACATCTTTAGGGAGTCTATAATGTGCTTCCTCATCATGGGCCTCTCCGTAGCTATTTCATTTCCTACGCCGCTACCGTTGGTATAAGCCCCCGTCCTGTCGGTCCTGTAATAGTAATAAGGAACGGTTTGATCGAAGGGCGAGTCTTCGCCTGTAGAAGCAGTGTGATTGTAAACTGTATCGAGAATAACGCGAATACCACTGTCGTGAAGAGCCTTTATCATCATTTTCGCTTCTACTATTCTGCTGAGTGGATTGGCAGGATCGGTACTGTAATGACCTTCGGGAACCATGTATAAATATGGGTCGTACCCCCAGCCATACTGCCCATCGACACCCTCGTTGATGTAATGAATATCGTTGAAAGGGAGGATGTGAACGTGAGTTACACCTAGCTCGATCAGATGATCCAGGCCTGCTTTCACCCCTTCGGGACCGGTTCTATCCCTTTCGGTAAGACCGAGATATTTGCCCCGATTGACTACGTTCGTCTTTGTATCGGCCGTCATATCGCTTATATGAATCTCGTAGATTATGGCATCCTCGAACTTTTCCATCAATGGTCTGGCATCCATCTCCCATTCATCGAAAACCGTCCTTGCCGGATCGGTCACAACCGACCTCGAGCTGTTACGCGTTACGGCTTTTGAATATATATCCACAGTTTCACGAAGCTTACCGTAAGAAAAGAGCGAGTATCTGTACGATTTGAGGTGAAGATCGCCTTCGACCGTCGCTTCCCATACTCCCTGTGAATTCTTCGTCATAGCTATCTGCGTGCTTTTTTGAGAATTATAATCATCGTACAACAACAAAGTGGCATAAGACGCGACCGGTGACCAGACTCTGAAAGTCGTGGAGTTGCCTGCGTATACTGCTCCGAGCTGTCCTTCGTAGTAAAAAGAAGGGTCGTCCAGTGCTCTTCTCACGATCACTTCATCGGGGAGAAAGCCTTCAATCACCAGTTCTATAGGATCGCTGACTTCGCCCGGCTGGATGTCCCCGGCGAGTGTTACCTTCACGTAATTTGTAAGCGAGACGTCTGTGGGATCTGCCTTCTCGATTGATTTTACCGACCGTTGTTCGTTTTTAACCAGAACCTTCGCTTCAGCCATTTTAGTGTCTACCGGAGCCGACAGTGAAGCGTATATCTCGTTCAAACTGTCAAGGAAGGCTACCTTTATTCTGGGCCTGAGATCTATGGTCGCCGGGTCGGTTACATGGTCGTACTCGCCCTCGATTACCCAGATTTCGGCCACTCCCGATTCGGGAATATCCACAAACCTATCTGCATTTACATCCTTAGCCTGCCAGTCATTCAACCTGACTATGTAGCCGAGCCTGTTATGTTTAGTGGAAAATTTGACAGTCGAGACGACCCCAAATTCGTCACTCCTGTCGAAAACGTAAGATTTGCCATCCAAGCTGGCTGGCATATTTGGCCAGACCCACAGATTCCATCCATCGTAGTTGCCGCTGTATCTGTGATAATGTATTATAAGTACCGTTTCTGCACCGTAATCGGCTGCTGTTTTTCCCATACTTTCTCCTGTAAAAGCCATTATTGTAGTACCAAGAAGAATCGCCAAAAAGAACAACACTCTTCTCATTATAATGCCTCCCTCAATTAAGTGGGGTTACAACATAGCCATTTATCTTTCTGCTGTATTCATATTCGTATAGAAGTCTGGCTCCGTTGAGGTTTTTCAAACTCAGGAAACCGCCGTTCGGGTCGAGATAGGTAACCCATATTGTGTTGTAGTTGAAGGAAGGGATCTGTGCTCTGTCTATTGTCACCAGCACTACATAGTTCTCGCCCACTTTGAGTTCTCTCTGGTCGCTTATTGTAAAGGAATCTTCATCTTTCATAATATCTGTGTTTGAGACTATCGATACTACCGTTCCAGCCAGACTGCCAGCTTCTCTTGTTACCAGTGTTATTAGCCCGAATAAACCGTTGTCGAAGATGCGCACGTCGATCAACTCCACCCAGCTTGACATATGTTCCGATGTGGTTATAGTTTGCTTATCCGGCACACTGGATGCTGTTGTTCTGATGAGGGTTTCTCTGTTCTCTTCCCAGATTCCCAATCCCTTGTCTTTGGCATGCTGCTGGGCTTCGTAAAAATTAATATAACCCTGTCCGTTGAAGTTTCCTAGACCGTTGGACAGGATCAGCGACTGAAGAAGCACGGTTTTCTCTCCATCCTTAATCCACAGGTAAGCCGGCCCGTCGAGGTTGAATTTCTTACTACTTTCGACAATAGCCTTAAGACCAACGATATTGCGCATAATTCTGATTATGGAGAGGTTTATCCCGTCATAAGGGTTCAACTTCGGGAAATCGACACCCAGCAGTGTAATGGTATAGGGAGAGTCTCCATCGAGTATCAATAATGAGGAACCGTTATTAGAACCGACAATTAGAACTTCTCGGCCGTTCGGAGTGGCATCTGGCGCAACGTACTCCAGCTCTCCTAAAAGGGAAGAAACTACACCCGAGTTACCGAGAATCAAATCCGGCAGCAAGAGAAGAATTACCAGGACCAAACCAAGAGGATTGAAAATTATACTTCTCAAAAAAGAATACACCCCCCACAAGGTTTCGGCTCAACTGAGGAAAGTATAACATCCGTGATACTCTACTGGGAGAAAAAAACAAACTGCTTTTAGCTACTTTGAGCTCTCCCCATCGTCTGTTCCATGGTCCTTGTAAGACTTGAAAACCTGCGAACGTATCAGTTTCATAAAAACATAAAGAGCCACCGGTACAAGCCAACCTAGATAATTGGCCAAAATGTCCAGCAGATCCACCGATCGACCTGGAGAGAACTTCTGGAGCATTTCAAGAACAATTGGACCGGTTACAAGAAAGAAGGAAACTACCAGAAGATTCATTCTGTGTGTTCTGAGAAAATGGATCAACGATAACCATAGGCCCCCGGCGAAGAAACCCGAAAAGTGCATTAATTTATCGTTGCTAACCATGAGGCTCGATCTTGCAGGCGCGAGATAAAAGTATATTATTACTATCAGATACAGTGTAGTCGTAAATGGTACTATCAATTTCCTCATCATGGAATTATATACCTCACAACGATGAGTTGAAAAGCTGATACATCTTTAATATAATGAAGTGTAATGTAATTGGAGAGGAGGACAATACATGTCCAAGGTTTGCGAGATCTGTGGGAAAAGCCCCACTACAGGAAACATGGTTTCCCACTCGAACAAGAAGGCCAAGAGATGGTGGAAGCCCAACGTACACAATGTAAGGGCCATGGTTAACGGTGAAGTAAAAAGAGTGAAGATTTGCAGCAAGTGCCTTAAGGCAGGAAAGATACAGAGAGCAGTATAGTGCAGAGCGCGCCATGCGCGCTTTTCTTTTAGAATATGGGAAGGCATTATGAATAGCAGGAAAACCTTCGCCTCAATAGATCTGGAAGCTTACAGGTACAACCTACGATATCTGACGTCGAAAGCTTCACCAGCAAAGGTCATGGCGGTTGTAAAGGCCGATGGTTACGGCCATGGTGCCTTGCAACTGGCTAGAATTGCCCAGGATGAAGGATTGGGATATCTTGCCGTTGCCTTCCTCGAGGAAGGTCTCAAGCTTAGGGAGGCCGGGATTAAGATTCCTATCCTTGTGTTAAATTACGTTGAACCCAGCTCTTTTGAAGCGGCTTTCGAGAATAAACTCACGCTCACGATCGTATCTCACGAGCAACTGAAGGCTATCGAAGCGTCTATGAAATCCAGAGCTGCTATAAACTCAGCCTTTCACATCGCTGTCGATACCGGGATGAGAAGGCTCGGTCTTGAGTGGAGAGAGTCGGTGAACCTCTTGAAAGCGTCCCTTGATCTGGGACTGAATGTAGAAGGAGCCTATACGCATTTCGCCACGGCCGACGATAAGAGCAGCGACTTAGTCGCCGAACAAATGAAGGCCTTTCTGTCGTTTCTCAGCCAGGCCGAGAGGATAACAAAAAAGACTCTCTTGAAACATATCTCCAACAGCGCCGGTATCCTTTACGTTGACAACAGTCGTTTCGATTACGTTAGAGCCGGGATCGCAAGTTACGGTCTCCAGCCTTCTTCACAGCGTGACGAAAATCTCAGGCCGGTGCTCCAGTGGAAGACATGTGTTTCTTTTGTGAAGAAGATCTACCCAGGCTACGGTGTGAGCTACGGTCAGACTTTTGTTGCAGATCGTGAAATGACGGTGGCTACCATTCCAGTCGGCTACGCCGACGGTTACAACAGACATCTCTCCAATAGAGGATGTGTCATTATCTCTGGAAGGAGATGTCCGGTGCTTGGTAGAGTCTGCATGGACCAGTTCGTGGTTGATGTCACGCACCTGGACTACTCGCCCAACGTGGGAGATGAGGTTGTATTAATTGGAAATCAGGGCGATGAGAATATTACAGCAGAGGAAATGGCAGAGTGGAATGGTACCATTAATTATGAAGTAACCTGTGCTATTTCGTCGAGAGTGCCCAGGCTCTACATGAAAGGAGAAAATATATGAAACTCCGCGATATTATCGGAAACGACGTACTCAATCAGATAAACCCCGATCACGACAAAGCCAACAAAGATGGCTACCCTTTCGTCTCGGATCTGAGACCTGGCAGTACTCTTCTGTCTGTTTTCAAAGTGCACTCCAAGAGAATCCAGGAAGCCCGTGATGGAAAAAAATTCCTGCTCCTCACTCTATCCGACAAAACAGGTGCCATAAGGGCGATAGACTGGTTCAACGCCGAAGTCAACGATTCCAGACTCGACCAGGGCACTGCCGTGAGGGTGTCGGGTAAACTGGTACTTTACGAAGACAGAATCCAGCTCAACGTCGATCCTGACGGCATACAGATACTCGAGGCTGGGCAGTACGACCCTGAGAGGTTTCTGGCCATAACATCCAAAGATATTCCTAGCATGTACGACGAGTTATTGGGAACTATAAATGGAATCGTCAACGAGAACATAAAGGCACTGCTACTTGAGATTTTCCAGAACGACAGGAAGTTCATAGAGAAGTTCATAGTTTCTCCTGCGGCGGCGAAGGTTCACCACGCATACAAAGGGGGGCTCCTTGAGCATACCATGTCTGTTGTTGAGCTCTGCCAGTTTTTCGCGCGGAAGTACAACGATTCACTAGACGGTGAACTCCTGGTGGCGGGTGCGTTGCTACACGACATAGGCAAGGTTTACGAATACGCGATTACCCAGACGGGAATAGATAGAACCAACGATGGCGAACTGGTTGGACATATCGCCATGGGTATCGAGATAATCAACAAGGCTATTCCCAAGCTAACAGGCTTTCCTAGATATCTTCAAACCGAGATCAAGCACCTGTTGCTTTCACACCACGGGGAGATGGAGTGGGGCTCCCCAGTCGTTCCCAAGACTACCGAGGCGATAGTGCTTCACATGGCCGACGATCTCGATTCGAAAGTTGCGCAGTTCAGGGAGATAGAGGAACGAGAATTCAATGGAGCCTCGGCCTCCTGGAGCAATTACGATCGCTTCCTCAACAGAAGGGTCTTCATGAGGAACAGGAAATCCGGCGATTGAAATTCAGAAATGGAGTGATATCTTGCCAGACAAATTAGTTATCGTAGAGTCCCCGGCAAAAGCGAAGACCATCGAGAGGTACCTGGGGAAAGGCTACGAAGTTACGGCTTCGAAGGGACATATAAGAGATCTCCCGGAATCCAATCTCGGGATAGATACGGAGACCTTCGAGCCGACTTATGAAATTCTCAAGGGGAAGGAAAAGATAGTCGCAGAACTTACAAAGAAGGCGCAGGGCAAGAGGGTTCTTCTCGCGTCCGACTTGGACCGTGAAGGCGAGGCGATAGCCTGGCACATCGCGCAACTTCTGGGGCTATCAAGCAAGGATACAAACAGGATCGTCTTCAACGAAATAACGGAATCTGCCATAAAAGAGGCCGTTGGCAAACCCCGGACGATAGACATGTCCAAAGTCGAAGCGCAGGTTGCCCGCCGTATTCTCGATAGAATAGTCGGCTACAAACTCAGCCCTCTTCTGTGGAGAACGATGACCAGAGGATTGAGCGCCGGAAGAGTACAATCGGTAGCTTTGAAGTTCATGGTAGAGTTGGAGAAGAAGATCATGGTCTTCGTGCCCCACGATTTCTTCAAGATCTTCATGCTTGTGGGCGAGGACAGGTTCACACTCACTAAACTTCACGGGAAAAAGTTTGGAAACAGATCGATCACTACGCAAGAGGAACTGGACACTGTCTTGAAAGAGCTAAAGGCCGGCCTTTTTTTTGTTGAGGAAGTTAAAAAAAGGCTTTCAAAGAGGGCTTCTCCCATGCCATTTATAACTTCTACGCTTCAGCAGAGCGCCATAAGCGAACTCGGCTGGAGCGCCAGCCGGACGATGAAGGTCGCTCAGCAGCTGTACGAAGGGATTGAAACAGAGAAGGGGCAGATAGCTTTCATAACTTACATGAGAACCGACTCGACCAGGATTTCTTCGCAGGCCAGAGAGAAGGCCGTCGAGATAATCAAGAACAACTACGGTGAAAGATACATCGGTCCTGTAAAGGCATCTAAAGGTGGCAAAAAGGTCCAGGACGCCCATGAAGCGATAAGGCCAACTTACCCGGAGACCTGTCCGGAAGTTGCGAAGAAGCTGATTTCGGGAGATTTTCTCAAACTTTATACCTTGATATGGAACAGATTTCTGGCCTCGCAGATGTCCGGTGCAGAGTACGATGTGACAGAAGTCAACGTGGTAGATAAAGGTGATCGTTTCACCTTTACCCTCGTCGGCGAGAAAAGAGTCTTCGATGGTTTCGAAAAGGTTTTGACCAGATCCAGCAAAGATGAACTCAATCATGAGTACAACCAGGGGCAGGAGATAAGGCCAGATAATTTCGTCTGGGAAAAGGAAACTACCAAGCCCCCCTCTAGATTTACCGAGGCTTCGCTAGTCAAAGAACTGGAGAAGAGGGGTATCGGCCGGCCCTCAACTTACGCCACGATAATCTCGACCCTGCTCGAAAGAAAGTATGTACTCCATCAGGCCAAAGAGCTGCGACCGACACTGCTGGGAGCTATAGTCAACGAATTCCTCACCGATTACTTTCCCGACGTGGTCGATACAAACTTCACGGCGAATATGGAAAATGAACTGGACGAGGTTGAAAACGGGTCAAAAAAGTGGAAGGAAGTAATAGAGAGCTTCTACAGCGAATTTAAGACCGATCTGGACCATATAGACAGAAAGATAAAGAACGGAGAACTTAAGATCGAGTTTCCAACAGATAGAGAGTGCGAATGCGGTAGCCATTTCAAAGTGGTGTTTGGCAGGTATGGCGGTTACCTGAAATGTCCCGAATGCGATAAGAACGAATCGATCGACATTACAGTCTTTTCAGGCGTTATTGATGGGAAGGTTATCCTGAAAAATATTCTGCAAGAGCAGAAAAAAGAAAGGGAGATAGATGAGAAATGTCCTCAATGCGGTTCCTCGCTCCTGCTTAGAAAGGGTAGGTTTGGCGAATTCATCGCCTGCTCGGCCTATCCCAAATGCAAGTACACCAGGAATGTGGAAATTCCGGCCCCATGTCCTAAATGCGGAGGAACAGTCGGAAAACTGCGCAGTAAAAAAGGCAAGAATTACTTCAAATGCTCTTCCTGCGGCGAGCTTTACTGGAGCGAACCGAGCGACAGAAAGTGTGAAGTATGTGACTCCACGCTTTTCATAAGAGTCAAGCGCGGGGGAAAGAAGGTTCATTACTGCGAAAAGTGTAAAAAGGAGTACTCTGTAGAGGAGTAATCGATCATGGAAAGAGAAAGGATAGCGGTTGTTTACGGAGGTCTCTCGCACGAACGAGAGATTTCGATAAAGAGCGGTTATAACGTGATTGCTTCTCTCGAAAAGAGAGGCAGCGAAGTCGTCCCTTTCGATCTTAAAAGATCGAATATCGAAAAACTTCTGAATATAGATGCGGATCTCTTCTTCCTGGCACTCCACGGAAAATTCGGAGAGGACGGAACTGTGCAGGGTCTGTTGGAGCTAGCCGGATTGAATTACACCGGTTCAGATTCCGAAGCGAGTGCCATCTGCTTCGATAAGGAGATGACCTACCGATTGGTGCGGGAAATTGCACATCTTCCCGAGTGGAAAAAGATAACCACTCTAGAAGATATAGCAGGCTGGGAGATCTTTCCCTGTGTTCTCAAACCGACGCGCGAGGGTTCAAGCATCGGTGTGGTAATCTGTGATGACCTGCAAGAGCTCGCGGGGGAAGCTTCCCGTTTGATTGAGGAGTACGGCGCGATTCTCCTTGAGGAGTATATAGTAGGCCGGGAAGTGACGGTCTCAATAATCGACTTTGAGACCGGACCGGTCGTTCTCCCGATACTCGAGATAAGGCCGAAAAAGAGATTCTACGACTACGAAGCCAAGTATACGGCAGGGATGACCGATTTCATAGTTCCCGCCCCTCTGGATATCACAGTCGAATCGCAGATAAAGAGCGACGCTTTGAAAATATACCGTTCTCTGGGCTGCAGGGATATGGCCCGAGTGGATGGGATCGTGAGAGGGGATAGGTTCTACTTCTTAGAGGTGAACACTATCCCCGGGCTCACCGATCTGAGCGATCTTCCAATGTCGGCCAGGGCCATGGGCCTCTCTTTCGATCGGACGATAGGTGCGATCGTCGAAGCGGCCGACCGCAGGAACCGGAGGTGATAAAGATGATTGAAATGCACGGAACGACTATACTCGTGTTGAGAAAGAACGGTAAAACCGTAATGGCAGGTGATGGACAGATCACTCTGGGTGAAACCATCATGAAAGGTACAGCCCGTAAGGTGCGTAAACTAGGAGACGGAAGAGTTCTTGCAGGGTTCGCCGGCTCCGTTGCCGACGCGATGACGCTCTTCGAGAAGTTCGAAGAAAAGTTCAAGGAGAGCAATTCAAGCCTGAAGAGAGCAGCGGTAAATCTGGCCAAAGAGTGGCGGACCAATAAGATCCTTAGAAACCTGCAGGCACTTCTTCTTGTTGCAGATAATGAGACGATTCTTCTGATTTCTGGTAACGGCGAGGTTATCGAACCCGACGAAGAGATTCTGGCGATAGGTTCGGGCGGTTCTTACGCGCTCTCCGCTGCTCGAGCTCTTATGCGCAACACAAACCTCGATGCAGAGATGATAGCCGTTCAGGCAATGACTATCGCAAGTGAGATAT
>NZ_DAOSEH010000040.1:0-19833 GCF_035363035.1 Mesotoga sp.
GTCGTTGTCCTGAGGGCGAACGGTGGATCTGTTAGTGTACGGTGTCGTAAGATACTGCTGACCACCATCAGGGTTCTCAGTGGGACGTACGTAATACGTGAAGTTATCGACCAGATAGGTGATTTCTTCATCTTTGCCGTATCCGTTTATCAGATCATACGCGAAGAGCATGGTTGCAGTTCTGGCCGTAACTTCACCCGAGTGCCTGTTGCCAGCAACGAACATCGCAGGCTTGTCGGTGTCCTTACCAGTAGCCTTGTTGGTGATCGTTATCTGGTAGATGGGGATACCCAGGAAAGATTCTCCAACTGTGTATACATCCACCAGGTCGGGATAATCTTCGGCCCATTTCAGACACCAGTAAACAGCTTCTTCGTACAGGAAATAGTGCTCCCAATCGAAAACGCCTTCTACAATCGGATGTGTCTCGGGATAATCAAATGGGAAATCACGCATCAGTGCCGCTGCAGGGACTTCGTCCGCTTTCGCAGTCCAGTCGAAAGTCGGATAAGTCACTGCCAGTGCGGAAACACATAACACAACGAGAGCCACAATTAACACAAGCTTAGATCTCACGATGGTCCACCTCCTTGGTTAACGAACAAAAAAAGATGTTTTGGAAACTTTCCCTGTCACACACTTTCACAAGATCTTTGCGTCTGCCTTTGGAACGATCACCCCCTTTGAAAAGCGGATCTTACGAAGTGACCGTCAGCCGCTTCACATATTTGCCGGACAGAAGACTCTGAGGACTTCCATCACACGCATAGATCATATGGAGATATCACATTCAAGACACAAGAGACTCTCATGAATGAGCAATCGATAACCGATATGCTCGAAGGCTAAAGGACAGCTGTAAGAAGATCGGGAAACCGAAAAGTGCCCGGATTTGGCAAGACCCCACTAGAAGATGCGCAAGCTCTCCGTAGCACTGGCACAGAATTCACGTAAGCCTTTATAAGCGACACAAACACTCTCGACAAACTAGGATTCTGTGCCGATCCCCAAAGTGAATCAGGTAACTCGATAAAGATTTTTAGCTTTACTTAAAATTCGCCAGGTGTTTAACTTCCGAAGAATATCTCTCCGGACAAAACTAACCGCCCAGGTAAGATTTCTTTACCTGTTCGTTATTCAATAATTCCTCGCCCTTTCCTTCAAGAACAATTCTCCCGGTTTCAAGTACATAAGCGTAATCGGCCAACTTAAGAGCACCCAGAGCGTTCTGTTCTATCAAGAGAATGGTCTTGCCTTCCTGGTGTACCTTTCGAATAACCTTGAAGACCTCCCCGACTATCACCGGTGCGAGCCCGAGAGAGGGTTCGTCGAGCATCAGCAGGTCCGGTCTCGACATCAGAGCCCTGCCTATCGCCAGCATCTGCTGTTCACCGCCCGAAAGAGTGCCGCCTTTCTGATCCTTTCTCTCTTTCAACCTTGGAAAAAGCGTGTTTACCCACTCGAGATCCTTGGCTATCTCGTCGCCATCGTTCCTCAAAAAAGCTCCGAGCATGAGATTTTCGGTTACCGTGAGATTTGGAAATATCCTTCTTCCCTCCGGAACTAGGGTCATTCCGGATTTCACGATATCGTTCGTCGGTTTGTTGGTTATAGCCTCGGATTTGAAGGTTATTTCTCCTTCTCTGACTTTTTTGAGGCCGCATATGCTCCTCAGCGTAGTGGACTTCCCGGCTCCGTTGGCTCCTATAAGCGCAACGATCTTGCCTTCCTCAACGTTGAAGGAAATGCCCTTTAAGGCGTGAATGCCTCCGTAGTAAACGTTCAGGTTTGCGACTTTAAGCATACAAATCACCCGTTCCAAGGTAAGCTGTGATAACTTCAGGATTATTTTGAATCTCTTTAGGAAGCCCGTGCGCGATAGTTACGCCGTGATCGAGAACTATTATCCTCTCGCAAATGGTCATCACAAGACTCATATCGTGTTCTATCAACAGAACCGTTAAATTGAATTCCTTTCTTATCCTCAATATGAGGGCCGCCAGTGCCAGAGTCTCTTCCGGGTTCATTCCCGCGGCTGGCTCGTCCAGCAGCAATACTTTCGGGTTGGTTGCGAGGGCTCTGGATATTTCGAGCTTTCTCTGTAGCCCGTAGGGAAGCGAACCGGCAAGATCGTTCTTGTACTTCTCCAGACCCAGTGTTTTCAGCAGGGCCATGGCTTTGTCGTCTATCTCTTTTTCCTCTTTTCTGTAGCCGGGCAATCCGAAAACGGCGGACAGTACTGAAGATTTAAGACGCAGGTGACAGGCCGTTCTCACATTGTCGAACGCTGTAAGTTCACTAAAGAGACGTATATTTTGAAAAGTTCTCGCTATACCCTCTGCAGTTATCTTGTCGGTCTTCATTCCCGTTATATCTTTGCCACCAAGGATTATCTTTCCCTCACTCACCAGATAAGTGTTTGTTATGAGGTTGAATATCGTGGTCTTCCCCGCTCCGTTCGGTCCTATGAGACCTACGAGTTCACCTTCCTGCAGATCAAGGTTGAAGTCCGAGACTGCCGTGAGCCCGCCAAATCTCTTCGTCACGTGTTCAAGTTTAAGCAGACTCATTCTGCATTCCTCCTTTTTGATCTGAAGATCCAGTCCCAAGAGAACTCCTTCTGACCGAAGAGGCCTCGCCTGAAGAATATAACGGTAATAACCAGTATGAGCGCGAATATCAGCATTCTCATGCCAGAAATTCCCGGTATCGTCAGGCCGAATATGGTCATCGGCGACTCAACAAACCTCAAGAGCTCCATCAGGAAGGCAATCGATACGCCCATAACAACACTACCGGTTATGCTTCCCAGACCTCCAAGCAACACGATCATAACTATCTGGAAAGTCAGAGAGATGTTGAAAGAGTTCGGATCGATCGTCATGAGAAGACTTCCCAGCAATCCTCCGCCGATGCCCGCAAAAAACGCTCCAATAACGAAAGCCAGAGTTTTATGTTTGAAGAGATTGACGCCCATCGCTTCAGCCGCAACCTCGTCCTCTCTTATCGATTTCAGAGCTCTTCCATAGCTGCTATCGACCAGTTTCTTTATGAAGAAAATCGTGAACAGGGCCCAGCCCCAGCTCCAGTAGAGATTGGTATAAGTCGGGAGCCCTTTCAAACCGAGCGGACCGTTTGTGATGTTCTGAAGGTTATTCAGTATTACACGGATTATCTCGGCAAAACCGTAGGTAACGATCGCCAGATAATCTCCTCCCACTCTGAGACATGGCGCACCGACCGCAAATCCCGCAACCGCTGCGATGGCTCCTCCAACTAACAACGCAAAGAAGAAAGGTATCTGTATCTCGCTGAGCGGCCAGATGATGGGCTCTATGAAGAAATTGGTAGCCTTCAGCGCCGGAGACATATAAAGCAGAGCGGATGCATAAGCTCCCAGAGACATAAACCCGGCATGTCCGAGAGAGAACTGACCCGTGAAACCGTTTATAAGGTTAAGACTGACACCCAGAATTACATAGATAGCCGCCACGTTCAGAATCCTTTTGATGAAAGGATCCATATAGCTTTCAGCGAGCCAGAGCAACAAAATGAAGACCAGAAGACTCACTATTGTTAAGATTAACTTCATTCTGCGATCCACAACAGTCACCTACTTTTCTTCTCGCCAAACAGGCCGGTCGGCTTGACGAGCAGTATTACAACGAGAAGGACGAATATTATCGCGTCTCTGTAACCTGCCGCTTCCGGGAAAAATGCCACAAGCAAGATCGTCACCATGCCCAGCATGAATCCGCCGAACAGAGCACCTACGATGCTTCCTATACCGCCGATTATCGCTGCCGTAAAGGCTCTCCATCCCGGAAAGACGCCCATGAAGGGCCATATCTGCGGATATCTGAGTGCCCAGAGTATAGCGCTGAGGGCCGCAAGCGCCGAACCGATAGCAAATGTGAACGCGATCGTTCTATTTACATTTATGCCCATTAGTTTTGCCGTATCGAAATCGACCGAGAGAGCTCTCATGGCCAGTCCCATCTTTGTACGCTTTATAAGGAAAGTAAGTAACAGAAGCACAATTACGGAAACTACTATCGTGGCTATAGTGATCGCCTGAATTCTTACGCCTCCGATCACGAAAGTGGTGGTCAGTGAAGGAGGCACATAGAAGGATTTCTGTCTTCCCCCGAATACAACCGTCGCAATGTTTTGAATCAAAAACGACATACCTATGGCCGCACAGAGAGAGGATATCCTCGGCGCATCTCTGAGAGGTCTATAGGCTATTCTTTCAATACCAACTCCAAGCAATATCGTTACCACAATTCCAAATATAACAGCAAGCCACCAAGGCATCATAAACAAAGTAAAACCATAGAAAACGAAGAACGTAGCCATCATGAACACGTCGCCGTGCGCGAAATTCACAAGCTTGACCACTCCGTAGACAAGAGTGTACCCTATGGCTATAAGTCCGAATATGAAGCCCAAAGAAATCCCGTTAACAAGGTGTTGCAAAAATACATCAGGGCTCATCCTGCCACCGCCTTTACTTTAACTACTACAATTCAGTATAGACGCAGGCACAGGCCTGCGTCCAATACCTATGCTTCGAAACAGCTGCCTTCAGTGAGATTTATTGGGCAGGCTTGACAACACTGACAAACTTGAACGCGCCGTTTTCAACTTTCCTGACTATTGCATCCTTTACGGCGTCTCCATTTTCGTCGATCGTTATGTAACCGGTCACGCCTTCGAAATTCACAGTTGCGCTGAGGGCATTCTTGACATCCTCAGGAACTGCAGAGTTTGCCCTTACGATCGCATCGATAGCCAGCATGAATGCATCGTATCCGAGCGCTGCGAACGCACTTGGCTCAACGCCGTACTTCGCCTTGAAGGCTTCGATGAATCCGGCCGCCTTCGGAGTCGGTGCGACTGCAACGTCGAAGTGAGTGCTGAAGAAGCTTCCTTCAACGGCGGCTCCGCCGACCTGCAGGAACTCCGGTACTTCCCAGGTGTCTCCACCGAGGAACTGCGCCTGAATTCCCAGCTCACGTGCCTGCTTGATGATCAGTGCAGCTTCACCGTAAGATGCGGCGGGGATGAAGATTACGTCGGGTTTCTTTCCCTGAGCGTATGCGAGCTGCGCTGTGAAGTCCTGGTCACCGGTCTGGTAAGAGATGACACCGCTTATCGATTTGTTGTCTCCCGTAAGGCTCTTGAAGGAGTTCTGGAAGTAGTGCGAAAGACCTACCGAGTAGTCGGAAGCGATATCCTGAATAATAACGGCGGTCTTTGCCTTCAGTTCTTCAACTGCGAATTTGGCCATAACGCTTCCCTGGAACGGGTCGATGAAGCAGACTCTGAAAGCGTAGGGCTTGCCAACTGTCACGAGCGGGTTGGTTGGTGAACATCCGATCATCGGGACTCCTGCGGCGTTGGCCACTTCGCTACCTGGTATTGCCACGGCGCTTCCGTAACTCCCGATAATTACCGATGCCTTGTTGAACTGAATCAGTCTGGAAACTGCGTTGGAAGCTTCGACTTTCTCACTCTTGTTGTCGACCAAAACCAGTTGTACCGGACGGCCGAGGACTTCCGTCACTTGCTCGGCTGCAAGGGTAATACCTTCCATTGTAAGCTGGCCACCGGCTGCGTAAGGACCTGTCATAGGTTCGAAAACACCAATGACGATTGGCTCAACTGCGAACAACACTAAACCTAACAGCAGAACAACTGCCAGAACGAGAATCCTCTTCACTTACCTCACCTCCACAATTGTGATCGTCTACGATCATCTAAGGCTGAAATTACCCCACTAAATAGATGGTACTCATAGGCACAGTCGTAAGCATTAACGGACAACCGTGCAAAATATAAGAGACTTTCGGTCAAGAAGTAATAAACACCTGGCGACATTTCATAAGACAGTTACTTCAGATTCCAAGTTCACAAGTTACTAAATTTTCAATTTGAATCAACCAAATAAGCCATCCGATGTGGTAATCACTTGGAAATCCATTATCATGATACCACTTTGGCATTCTAGAATCTCTCCTGGAAAATCGGCATTTTGAATCGATACAAGCGATCAGGAATGATTATACGGTAAAATCGTAAGGAAAACGAAGAATAAGTGAGCGGGAGGTAAGAAATGTTAAGCATACGAATTTTGTAGGATCGATTATTGAGGAGTATGCTTTTAGTGATAGCGCATGAAAGAACCTCACAATCTTTAATAACTATAACTCGATACTCAGGCGATCTGCAGTTAACTTTTGGGTAACTGAAACTCATTGTGAGTTGCACGATACGATACCGCGAGTGTTGAACAACTGAAAAGCCATAAGCATTCACAGTAGTCCGTAGATGCCCGGTGGCGAGGTTTATTAATTTTGACGTTTAACTTACAATTGAAGTATAGCGGCTAACGATAAGAAGGAGGGAAATTGCGTTGGAATCGGAAACTATGATCGCGATTGTAAAAGAAAAACCGGGTCCAGGACTGACACTGAAGAGAGTTCCCGTACCGGGGGAACCTGGCCCACACGATGTTCTGGTAAAGGTCAAACGCGCTTCGATATGTGGTACCGATCTTCACATCTACAAATGGGATGAATGGTCCCAGAAAAGGATCCGCCCTCCACAGATAGACGGCCACGAATTCACTGGAGAGGTATTAAAGGTCGGCGACAATGTCACGACCGTCGCCGTAGGAGATTCGGTGGTTGCCGAAACACATATCCCCTGTCAGAAATGTCTTCAGTGCAAGACGGGTAAAATGCATATTTGCAGAGATATGGAGATACTCGGCGTTCATCGAGATGGAGTCTTTGCAGAATATGTTCTGGTTCCGGAGATAGTTCTCTGGAAAGTCGATCCATCGATCCCACTGGAGTACGCCTCGATAATGGAACCGTTCGGCAACGCAATACATACGGCCCTGGTAACCGATCTAACCGGTAAAAACGTTCTCATAACCGGAGCCGGCCCCATAGGAGCAATGGCCGTGGCCGTGGCGAAAGCATCTGGGGCCGCCTGTGTTATGGTGAGTGAAGTGAAGGATTTCAGAAAAAACCTGGCAAAAAAGATGGGTGCCGATGTCGTAATCGATCCACTCGAGGAAGACATGCCAGCCAGAGTGAGATCCTTGACTAACGGTGATGGAGCCGATGTTCTTCTTGAGATGTCGGGAAGCGTAATCGCTATGAAACAGGGCCTCGACAGCGTCACCAACGGTGGAATAGTGTCACTGCTGGGAGTATTTCCCGGAGATTTGGCCTTCGATATAAACAATCTTTTCACGTTCAAAGGGCTAACCATGTACGGAATAACCGGCAGAAAGATGTTCGATACCTGGCGGATAGCGGATCAGCTTCTTAAAAGCAAAAGGGTGGATCTTTCACCGGTTGTGACTCATACATTCCCTGCCGAGCGTTTCGAGGAAGGTTTCGACCTGATGGAAAAAGGGCTCTCCGGCAAGGTAATACTCCAGTTCTAAACCAACGTTGAAACGGGAGGTGTGATGGATGTTCAATTTCGATGTTTTGAAAGACGAGATGAGGGAACTCGAAGAAAAGGGACTGCTAGTGAAAATTCGAACTCTCGAGTCTCCGCAGGGTGCCTGGCTGAACGTGGATGGCAGAAAAGTGCTCAACATGTGTTCCAACAATTACCTGGGACTTTGCTTCGACGAGGAGTTGAAACAGGCTGCGATAGAAGGTATAAAAAAGTGGGGCGTGGGTCCGGGTGCGGTTAGATCCATCGCGGGTACTCTTGAACTCCACAACGAACTCGAGAGGGAGCTGGCGCAATTCAAGAAAGTGGAGGCGACACTGGTTGTGCAGTCGGGTTTCAACGCCAATCAGGCCGTGATAGGCCCGATAGTCTCCGAAGAAGACGCCATTCTCTCCGACGAGCTGAACCACGCAAGTATTATAGACGGCGTAAGATTGACGAAAGCCAAAAGGTATGTTTGGAAGCACAAGGATGTCGCCGATCTCGAAGAACAACTGAAAGCGGCCAAGGCCGATGGCGCCAGGAGAATGCTTATCATCACCGACGGCGTTTTCTCAATGGACGGCGACCTGGCACCCCTGCCTGAGATAGTTGAAAAGGCCGAAAAGTACGGCGCGATAGTGATGGTGGACGATGCGCACGGTGAAGGTGTTGTAGGAAGCAACGGACGCGGCATCGTGGATCACTTCCATCTCCACGGGAGGGTGGATATCGAAGTTGGAACTCTTTCCAAAGCCTTCGGTATCGTAGGCGGTTTTATCGCGGGCAAGAAAGCCCTGATAGATTATCTGAAGCAAAAGGCACGCCCCTTCCTGTTCAGTTCTTCTCTCTCTCCGGCCGAAACCGCGGCCGCCACAGCGGCGGTGCGAAAGCTCTCCTCGTCGGATGAACTCGTTCAAACCCTGTGGAGCAACGCCGGATACTTCAAAGAGAGGTTGAAGTCCCTCGGTTTCGATACGGGACACAGCGAAACCCCTATCACTCCGGTGATGCTTTACGACGCAAAGCTCTCATCGAATTTTTCGAAGCGACTCTTCGAAGAGGGCATCTTTGCCAGCTCGATAGGCTTCCCGACGGTGCCGAGGGGAAAGGCGAGATTGAGAATAATGATTAGCGCAGCTCATTCGAGAAAGGATCTCGATTTTGCCATCTCGAAGTTTGAGATGATAGGCAGGGAGCTGGGTGTAATAAAATAATCACTTCCATTTAGCGAGATTCCGATTATAATAGTAAACAATGCAGCGGCCTTGAGCCGCTGTTTTGTCGGGAGGTATAGAAATTGATATGGACTCTGGTTCTACTCGGGATCGGTTTCCTTCTACTTATAAAGGGGGCCGATTATCTAATAGAAGGAGCCGTAGCCATAGCGAAACGTTTCGGCCTTTCCGAGTTGTTGATAGGACTCACAATAGTGGCTTTCGGAACTAGCGCTCCGGAGCTGGCGGTAAGCTTTCAAGCCGCGCTGAAAGGCTCGGGAATAGCCTTAGGAAACGTGCTGGGTTCGAATATCGCAAACATTGCTCTCATTCTCGGTGCTGCGGCCCTGATAAGTCCTTTGAAGGTCTCAAACTCGACCATGTATTACGAAATTCCCTTCATAATAATCATATCGGCCGCATCGGGCGCCATGTTTTTCGGAAGAAATTTCACTCTCGGCAGGAGCGATGGGATAGTCTTGCTCGCCTTTTTTGTGATCTTCATGATGTACATATTTTCGATGGCCAGACAGGATAGGGCGATAAGCCAGGCAGTACAAATACAGGAAAAGAAAGACACAATAAGCTTCGGAAGAGATATAAAATGGGCCTGGATAGCCACAATTGGCGGTTTGGTGGCTGTTATAATCGGAGGCGACCTGGTTGTCGATGCCGGTTCACACATCGCCCGGTCTTTCGGTGTGAGCGATATGTTGATCGGTGTGACCATCGTTGCTATCGGCACATCTCTACCGGAGTTGGTGACTTCTATAACGGCAGGAAGAAAAGGCAGGAACGATCTTGCAGTTGGCAACGTGATAGGTTCGAACATTTTCAACACTCTTTTCATACTCGGTGCCTCTGCTTTGGCCTCTCCGCTTAAAGCGGACCGCCCTTTTATGATGGATATAGCGTTCAACGTTGGCCTTTCGATTGCCCTTCCCTTGTTGATCATGAAGAGGAGAGTGCTGAGCAAGTTCTCTGGCTTACTTCTTGTTGCGCTTTACACAGTTTACCTGTTGCTCAATACGATCGCGGGTTGAAGTATAGATATTCGATAACGGGTGGTATATAATATTATACTGCAACGACTTCGCAAGCGTATTTTGCCTGCCAGTTCGAAGATTGAAAGGGGGCATTTCGATTGAAGTTCGAACTCGATTCGACATACAAACCTCAGGGAGATCAACCGCAAGCCATAGAAAAGCTCACGGAGGGACTTTCAAAGGGGGACAGGTTTCAAACCCTTCTGGGGGTGACCGGCTCAGGCAAGACCTTCACCATGGCCAACGTGATTTCGAACCTCCAGCGGCCGGCGATAGTGATCTCTCCGAACAAGACTCTAGTCGCACAGCTATACCGGGAGTTCAAAACGTTTTTTCCCGCCAGCAGGGTCGAGCTGTTCATAAGTTACTACGATTACTACATGCCCGAATCGTACATACCTTCGAAGGATATGTACATCGAGAAGGAGGCAGAGATAAACGAAACCCTGGAGAGAATGCGCGTATCTACCCTGAAGTCGGTACTGACACGCAACGATACGGTCGTTCTGGCAAGTGTTTCGGCCATCTACGCCAGCGGAGATCCGAGAGACTTCGCGACGATGAACATACACCTCCAGAAAGGCTCCAGATTCAACAGGAACGAGCTGGCCATAAGGCTGGCAAACATACAGTACAACCGATCGGAAGATCTTTCGGCCGGAGGGGTTTTTCACATGAAAGGAGAGATCTTCGAGATCTTCCCGCCCTACGAGGATTTCGGCATAAGGATCTGCTTCTTCGACGACGAGATCGAACGCATAGTCACTTTCGAACCGCTCAACCGCAAGGTGATGGATGAGCTTGACATGGTTACCATATATCCGGCCAAAGAGTTCGTAACGACCCAGGACAAGATCCTTGGCGCGATGAAGAGTATCGAGGAGGAACTGGAAGAGCGCGTGAAAGAACTGGAAAGAGAGGGAAAGTACCTGGAGGCCCAGCGTCTCCGGCAGCGGACCACCTACGACATGGAGATGCTCTCCAGCGTTGGTTATTGCTCGGGGATCGAGAATTACGCCCGCTTCTTCGACGGCAGAAGGAGAGGTGAAAAACCCTATACGTTGCTTGACTATTTCGACAAGGAGAAGTTCATAACCTTCATAGACGAGTCCCACATAGGAGTGCCGCAGATCAGGGCAATGTACAGGGGCGATTTCTCGAGGAAAAAGAACCTCGTCGATTACGGTTTTCGACTGCCCGCCGCTTTCGACAACAGACCCCTCAAGTTCGAGGAGTTCCTCGAGACGGTCGGCCAGATAGTTTTCGTATCGGCCACTCCCTCCGAGTACGAACTGGGACTCTCCAGGCAGGTTGTCGATCAGGTGATAAGACCCACCGGTCTGGTCGATCCAGAAGTGATCGTGCAGCCTACCGACAGCCAGGTAGATGATTTCATATTCAGAATGAAGCCGGTGAGGAAGCGGAACGAAAGAGCGCTCGTGACGGTTCTTACCAAGAAGGCCGCCGAAATGCTCTCGGACTATCTGAACGAAGTCGGTATTAAGTCGGAGTATCTCCACTCTGAGCTCGACGCCATAGAGAGAGTGGAGGTTTTGAGAAAACTGCGCGAGGGCACGATCGACGTCGTAGTGGGTGTCAATCTCCTCAGAGAGGGGCTGGATTTGCCTGAAGTCTCTCTCGTGGCGATAATGGATGCCGACAAAGAGGGCTTCCTTAGATCGGAAATTACCCTGGTGCAGACCATAGGAAGGGCGGCAAGAAACATAAACGGCCAGGTGGTTCTCTACGCCGACACCATGACCGGCTCGATGCAAAGGGCGATAAACGAGACGAACAGGAGAAGGCTCAAGCAGCTCATATACAACAAGGAACACGGGATCATCCCTGAAAGCATCGTCAAACCCCTGTACAGAAACATCTTCGAAGAGTTTGCCGGAGAAAACCTCGACAAGGATAGAGAAGATAAAGCCAGAACCACATACATAGAGGGGGTCTTTGCGCTCAAGGAGAACCTCGACACCGAGGATTACATGGCGCTCCTCAACGAAGAGATGATAAGGGCCGCCGGAGAGCTGCGGTTCGAAGATGCGGCCGTAATAAGAGACGAGATGTATCGCCTGAAAAAGAAATAACTTTAGTTCAGAGAAACGTAACTTGACACACGATACCGTATGCTGTTAGTATCGTTTCAACGAAAACACGACGAAAGGTGAAGCGATGTACGAATACACTGTGACCTTAAAAACAGAATCATCCGCTCTTCATCATCATAAACTGTGGCGCCCGGTAGTGGGAGGCGGCACCGTTTAGTCGTGCTCTCATAAAAAGATAACCAACCGGGCTTAAAGCCCGGTTTTTTATTTGGAGGTGTTGGTATGAAGAAAGTTATGCTGGTGGTTTTTCTGGTAGTTGTGAGTCTCGCATTCTCCAGCTTGTTGGAGGACATAAGGAGCAGGGGAGTACTAAGAGTCGGACAGGACGCCGGTTATATGCCGCTCTACGGTACAGATCCCGATGGAAAACGTATAGGGCTGGAAGTGGAGATACTCAAGGAAATGGCCTCGATTCTCGGTGTCAAACTCGAGTTCGTTATTGTTAACTGGGACGGTATCATTCCTGCGCTGGTATCCAACAAATTCGACATCATATGGTCGGGAATGACCATCACCCCGGAAAGAGCACTGAAGGTCAACTTCAGCGATCCTTATCTCACCGTCGGGCAGACAATTCTCTACAACACGAAAAAATTCTCCACACCGCCGACGCTGGAGGATATAAACACTAAAGAAACGAAGATAGCCGTTCAGCTCGGTACCACCGGTGCCGAGGCCGCCAACAGATTGTTGACCAAAGCACAGATCTTCACTTTCGAGACAACCGATGAGGCCGGCTTCCAGGTCGCCTCGGGCAGGGCCGACGCCATGATCTTCGATTCGATCTACGCCAAATTCGTAGCCAAGAAGTACGAACAGCTCGACGTCACCGATGAACTGTTAACCATGGAAAACTTGGGGGTCGCCATTCCAAAGGGTGACTTTGAAACACTCCAGTGGCTGAACACGTTTATACAGTGGCTAAAGACGACGGAAAAGATAACAGAACTCGAACAGTACTGGTTCGTGGAATACGCCCCGGAATTCTGAGGCTAGGCGATGAAGAGAGCGGTTTCACGTATAACGCTGGGTTTGTTTGTGGCCGGATTGATCTGGTTCTCTTATTTCTCGGTTTCACAGGCATATCCATTTAACTGGAAAGTGCTGCCCAGATATTACAAGTTGTTCCTGGATGGGCTGGTCACGACCCTCGAATTGAGTGTAATCGCTCTCGGTTTCGCTATTGTGGTTGGAATTGTCGTGGCGCTGGCGAGAACTTCACACTCGGGTTTTTTCAAAGATGCCGGCACTCTGTACGTGTGGTTTTTCAGAAATATGCCGCTTCTTGTTATCATTCTACTCGTTTACTACGGCTTTGGATCGGCGATAAATATCGATCGCTTCTGGGCCGGAGTGGTCTCGCTCTCCCTATTTGAAGGCGCTTATGTGGGAGAGATATTCAGGGCCGGTATCGAAGCGGTACCGGCCGGGGAAATCGAGGCTGGCGAGGCTATGGGGCTTTACAGGAGACAGATAATGTTCTCGATAATCTTCCCGCAGGCCTTCAGGATATCTATTCCTCCCCTGATAGGGCAGCTGGTCAGCCTCGTGAAAGACAGCTCGCTGGTTTCGGTAATAGCGCTCGGAGATCTCACAATGAGAGCCAGACAGGTCGGCACACAGACTCTGGCCGTATTCGAGTCTTACATCGCTCTGGCCCTTTGCTACCTGCTAATAACATCGACTCTGTCGTTCGTTGGCAGAGCTCTCGAAAGGAAGATGGTGATACCATGACGGAAAACGAAATTCTCAGCGTAAGAGGAATTTCCAAATCCTTCGACGACCTTTCCGTTCTCAAAGGGGTCTCTTTCGATGTGAAGCAGGGGGATGTTATCGCCATTCTCGGTCCCTCCGGGGCTGGAAAGACCACCCTTCTGAGGTGTATAAACCATCTCATCACCCCCGACGGCGGCGATATACTCTTCAAGGGTTCGACCGTGAAGGGCGACAGGAAATCTATCAGATCCTTCAGGGCGAGAGTGGGATTCGTCTTCCAGAGATTCAATCTCGTCAGCCACCTCAGAGTGATAGACAACGTCGCGCTCCCTCTAGTAAAAGTTCTGGGCAAAAAATGGAAGGAGGCCAGAGAAATCGCCCTGAAGCAGCTCTCTCAGGTCGGTCTGGATGACAAGGCTGCCAGCTTCCCTTCGCAGCTGTCGGGCGGTCAGCAGCAGCGGGTCGGCATCGCCAGGGCCCTGGTGATGCAGCCCGATATAGTGTTGCTGGACGAACCGACTTCGGCGCTCGACCCTTCGCTAGTTGGAGAAGTAATGAGAGTCATAAAACGACTCTCATCGGAAGGGAGAACCATGGTGATCGTCACCCACGAAGTCGATTTTGCCAGGAATATAGCCACCAGGGTTTTGTTCATGAAAGATGGCTCAATACTGAAGGACACGTATCCCCGGGAGTTCTTCGAATCGGCCAGCAGCGAGATCAGAGACTTCCTGACCGATCTCTCGTCTATCGTTTGAACCACAGATCGATCATCGACGGCTCAGAAAGTAATCCACAACTCCCGAGACGATAGCTTCGACCAGTGCCTCGCGGTAATCCTGACTGGCCAGTAACACGTCTTCTTCCGGATTGGACATGTACCCGGCCTCAAAAATCAGAACGGGGACCTTTGACCAGTTGAAACCGGTCATATCTTCTCTAACCCTAATTCCGAGCGAGGTTATCCCCTCTATTTCCCGGAGACTGGCCATGATCTTCTCGGCGGCCCTCCTGCTCTCTTCATAAATGGGTGCGGTATAGGTAGCTGTCGAGGAGGGTATCAGGAGCATCGTTCCCTTCAGCGAAGGATCCGAACTGTAATTGGCATGAATCCTTATACACAGATCGGCAGCCACGGAGTTGGCGAACTCTGCCCTTTCTATGTTGCTAATATCGACATCGTGTCTCTCCCTTGTCATAAATACGTTGAAGCCCTCTTCCTGTAACCTGTCTCTCAGAATGAAAGAGAGCTCCAGATTGAAAACATACTCGGGTATCCCTGTGCTGACGCCCTTGGTTCCAATCGAGACCTTAGCCTTGGTCTCTTTCGATCCTGGCGCTATCTGTTCTTGCGAGAGATTGGCTTTCTCCTGGTGACCCGGGTCTATACATATCGTGAAAGCAGTTAAGAGCGAAGCCAGCAACAGCAAAGCTATAATCATAATCATCTTTCTTTTCAATACATCCACTCCGTTCGCTATAAGCTACTTCTATTATATAGTTTTCTACTGTGAGCTTCAGGCGGTGGTCAATATACTTACAAGGCTAAAAGCTGCTCTTCCACAAACTCCCGCAGTGGTGGGTTATAATTGATCAGGAGGTGAGAGCTATGTCGAGCAGCCACAGGAGAGAAATGCTGGAATCGGAGATCAAGAAAGTTCTCACGGAGGCTCTTTCATCTTACACCGGTCACGATCCTTCGGTCGGAATGGTTTCGATAGTCAGAGTCGAGCTGAGCAAAGACAAGAGATATGCGGTGATCTACATAAGCTCAATGGGCGAAGAAGAGAAGAAAAAGATGCTCGTTGACAGATTGAACGAAGACAAGGGTATTTTCAGAACGGCGATCGCCAAAAATATAAGGTTGTTCAAAGCTCCCGAGATACGTTTCAAAGAGGATATCGGCATAGAGGCCACTCTCAGAGTGGCTCGGCTGCTTCAACAGATAGAGAATGAAAAGCAAGATGCAGAAGACAACTGACGGAATAATACTCGTAGACAAACCGTGTGACATGACATCCCACGATGTCGTAAATGCGCTTCGCAGGAAACTTCAGACGAAGAGGGTAGGTCATTCGGGCACACTCGATCCATTTGCCAGCGGACTTATCATAGCGGG
The DNA here is from genome assembly GCF_035363035.1 of Mesotoga sp. Taxonomy (NCBI): domain Bacteria; kingdom Thermotogati; phylum Thermotogota; class Thermotogae; order Kosmotogales; family Kosmotogaceae; genus Mesotoga; species Mesotoga sp. The sequence goes on from NZ_DAOSEH010000040.1 coordinate 15,674, forward strand.
CATTGGTAAGGGAACGAGGGTGCTGGAATACTTCCTCAACATGGACAAAACCTACAGAGCCGAGCTGGAACTAGGCAGGATAACCGACACTTTCGATCTCACGGGTAAACTCGTTGAAGAGAGAGAGGTACCGGCCCTTTCACTTGAAGAAGTAACCGGGGTTCTTAAAGCTTTCATCGGCGAACAGTTGCAGACGCCGCCGGCTTACTCGGCAAAAAAACACAACGGAGAACGCCTGTACAAGCTCGCCAGGGAGGGCAATATAATCAACCTCCCGCCCAGTCGCGTACAGATATATTCGATGGAAGAGATCTCCTTCGATGGACGGAAGATCTCCTTCACAACGAGGGTCTCGAAGGGGACATACATAAGATCTCTGGTTATGGATATTGGATACCGCTTTGGTTGCGGCGCCACAACCACTTATCTCAGGAGGACAGCCCAGGGACCTTTCTCGTTGAACTCGTCAAGCCGGCTCGAAGAGGTCTCCGCTCTGTCCATAATCACTCTGGAAGAGGCCATCGACTTTATGCCCGGGCTTCTCCTCAACGATCAGGAAAGCCAGAGAGTGCTTCTCGGCGGTCAGGTCCACGCCAGAAACGTCGTAGGAATACTTGGAAGCTTCGTCAAAGACGAGATTATCCGGATACTGGGAAATGACGAGAGATTACTCGCCGTTGCCAGGTCGGAAAGAACGTCATCCTTCGTGAAGACACTCCAGAGAGAAGAGTCATGGGAAAGGGTTGCCAAACTCGAAAAGGTACTCGGGGCATAACATGTATGTGACCTGCATCGGAAACTTCGACGGCGTCCACCTCGGTCACCGTCAAATAATGAAAAGAACGGTCGAGCTGTCAAGAAGACTCGGTGTCAGAAGTTCGGCTATTTCCATGATTTACCCCTGGGCCTACTACTTCCCCAACTTTCCGGGCATAATCTACCCGGTATCTCAGAGGATCGAATTGATTCTCTCGACCGGGATCCATGAAGTGATCACGGCCAATATGGCCGAGATAAAGCACCTGGAACCCCGCGAATTCATCACCGGCCTGATCGAGCAGGGAGTGACCGGCATCGTTGTGGGCAGAGACTTCACCTTCGGAAGCGGTGCGAAGGGAAACACTGCGCTGCTTGAAGGGATGGCCGGCGAGATGGGCTTTTTCGTAGATACTGTTCCCGATTGTGTGCTGGATGGTCGAAGGATAAGCAGCAGCTGGATACGCGAAGCCCTGGCGAAAGGTGAAATACGTCAGGTCAACGCGCTGCTCGGCCAGAGATACTCGATAAGGGGAAGAGTCTATCGTGACCAGCAGCTCGGCTCTAAGATGGGCTTTCCCACGGCCAACATCACGCGTGGGGAGGAACGCCTGGTAACTCCGAAATCGGGGGTTTACATCGTAAAATCGATCATAGAAGGCAAAGAACTCTTCGGCCTGCTAAACGTAGGGTTCAGGCCGACCGTGCAAGTGACCGAAGAGGTGAAATACGAAGTCTATTACTTCGATTTCTCCGGAGACTTATACGACAAAAACATCGAAATAGAGTTTCTGGAATTCATAAGACCCGAATTGAAGTTCGACGGCCTACAGTTGCTCATAGAACAGATAAAGCACGACGAAAAGATCGCGCGGCGCTGGCTTGAGCTCCACTCAGAGGAACTCTGAGAAGAAAGAGACAACTCCCTCGAACAGAATGCCCTTTCTCTCTTCATCTGCGAACATTTCGTGCATTCCTCCGGCGATTTCGAGAAACCTCTTCTCCGATCCCAATTTTTCGTAGAACTCCCTGGCACCGGAGGGGTCTATAACCCTGTCGTCGCTTCCGATAACTATCATAATCGGTATCGTGATCTTTTCCACTTCCGAGAAGACCATCTCTATACTCTCCTCCATTCCGAGAAAAAGATTGGGAGAGACCCTATCGTGAACGTAAGGATCGTCTATGTATCGCTGCACTGCAAGCTTGTTGTGAGAGAGATCGGAAGGTTCGAACCTGGATGAGCTGCTGAACGTAATTTTCGGCGCCAGTTTCTTAACGAGCTTGACTACTGGAAGAAGCTTTTTCACAGATTCTTTCGCGGAGTAGAGATGAGGCGAACTCAAAGCGGCAGCTCTGAAGATGCCGGGGTTTTCCTCGATCACCCTCGAACCGATAAGACCGCCCATGCTGTGTCCGAAGAGGAAAAGAGGCAATTCGCGCTTTCCCTTTCTCACGGCCGTCGCCAGATCTACCACAGCATTTTTCATATCATCGAAGGAATCTATGTAGCCTCGCTGCCCCTGGTGCAGCCCGTGGCCGGGAAGATCCGTCGAAAAGACGTTGAAGCCCCTGGATGTCAGGAAAGAGGCGAAAGCGTCGTACCTGCCGGAATGTTCGCCTATCCCGTGACATATTATCAAATTGGCCTTTGCATCTGAAGCGGTCCACTTTCTGATAAACAAAAAAACACCCCCTCGAAGTAGATTATATATCTACGGAGGGTACTCTTCATCTCAATTAATCCTGGTTCCCACCGAGCCATCGAGTTTCACGCGGTAGTATGCTCCCGAATAGTCGGAGATATACATCCAATTACCAGATACGCCGTCGAGAGCCCAGATATTTATGTTGTTCAGTTTCTGCATCTCAGTTCCATCCGGTCTCATTCTGTGAAGTCCCTTCTCTGATTTTAAAACGAAATAGAACCAGCCTTCGTCGAAAGTAAAAAAGTAGACTCTGTCCAGTGAGGCAAGAGTGCTTCTTTCGCTGCCGTCAATTTTCATTCTGACAACGTCGAGATCGTAATAAGCGTCTGTTCCAGTGTCTCTTAGGGCTGTGAAGTAGAGCCATGTATCGGTAACGTATCCGAACCGACCCTTTCCGGAAATCATGGTACGTTCGGTTCCGTCGATCTTTATTCTATAAAGTTTGCCATAATCTTCGTAGTATATCCATTCAGCGTGAATCTCTATTTTCCCCGGCTCTAGCGAGACTTTGCAAAGGGTTGTTTTTTCCGATCCGTCGGTCTTCATTTTATTGAGTGTTCCCGCTTCGGTTTCCAATAAAATATCTACAGACGTCATAGCTTTCTTCTTGATCTCGTTGAACTCGGCCAGACTCTTCTTTGTGCTGTAGAGGACCATGTCGTCTGAAACACAGTACTGCGCTATGTTGTCTTCGCTCAACTTAGTCCGTTCGCTTCCGTCCTTTTTCATTCTGTACAGATTGCTTATATCAGGGTCGTCAGTGAAGTATATCCATTCGCCTGAAATGAATATGGAGCTGACCGGGAACTCGGTTACTTTTGTCCGTCCTGTCCAGTCGGTATTTACTCTATACAGTCTATTCTTGACGACCATATATATATGTTCTCCCGATTGGGAAATCTCTCCCAGATTCATCCCGTCCCCCGACCTGTCGCTTCCTTCAGTTCGTTGCGAGTAGTCTTTTACTACTGGAAATCCTTTGAAAAAATCTGTTGAGTCAAGCAATATAGACCCAAACACGAAGAGAATAACCGCTCCGATTACGATAGAAATGAATGTCCCGATCGACCTGTCCTTCCTTATGAAAGCTACAATAGCCGCTACAAATCCCGCAACTCCAAGAGATACCGTTGCAAAGACCGGGATCGGTATTATCGAGAATCTTACCTGGAGAGAAATCAGAATCACGAAAGAAATACTCAGAGCAAAACCCCACTTGCCCAACCGCGAATGGGGCAGAAAAGTCATCTTCATACCCGCCATCTCCTTTGCCAGCAGTCACCGTGAGGTCTAGCAAACCAAATAGGCAGCACGGTGGTTCGATGTTGATAACATAGATCAATCCCGGCGCTAATTTACGGTGATACTCGTAGCTTTTTCGCTCTCATAGTAATACTAACTCTTTCTGCTACCGTTGGGTATCGAAGTGAGAGAATCTGGACCTATATCAATCTCCGAATGTTTGCAGTTGCTGACTTATTTGATCTCTCTTCAGTGAGTCGGGCAAAATCAACGATTCGCTCTTTGCACATATTTTTGCGTTGGTCGAGACGGAAATCCACTTATCATTTATGATAGATCTATTATGAGGCAAATCGGGTGCTTTACAAAAGCCAGAGCCCATGATATTATTATTTTCATCTGGCCCCATAGGATAACGGCTAGTCCACCGGATTCTCAGTCCGAAGGTCGGGG
>NZ_DAOSEH010000041.1:0-14808 GCF_035363035.1 Mesotoga sp.
ATGTTATTCAATTGGAGAGTCAAAAGACTCTCCTTTTGTTTTTGCGCGTGACTTCAGCAACAGTTCTGCTATCTCGAGATCCTGGGGGCCGGTGATTTTCATATTTCTGGTGAGAGAGTCCAGCGTGACGATCTTGCATCCGTTGTTCAGCAGCAGCCTCGCATCGTCCGTGGAAGAGGTCAGGTTTTCATCTATGGCTTTGCGGTGAGCCGCAAAGATATCTTCGTATCTGAAGGTCTGCGGCGTTTCGGCGGCCCTGAGGTTTGCACGGTCGGGGATCCTCACCACCGATCCATGGTCGGTGATGTATACCGTATCGCTCAACGGTTCTACGACTACCACGCCAAGGCCCTTTTCGACCGTTTTGAGCAAATCTGGGATCTGGAAGGCCGAGAAAAGCGGTCTTGCCGCGTCGTGAATCAAAACGGTGTCGAACCCCTCGTATTCGATCGAACAAAGTCCCCTGTAAACGGATTCCTGCCTCGTCTCTCCCCCGGGGACGATGCCCACCGAATCTATACCGTATTTGTCAAGTATTCTCCCGGCAGCTTCCATCCAGTCTGGATGCATGACGAGAACGACTCCATCTATTAAATCAGATCCGTGAAATATCTCCACGGATCTGACGAATATCTCTCTATGTTGAAGCAACATGAACTGCTTGGGGATGGATGCCTTCATCCTGTCTCCCCGGCCGCCTGCAACGACAATCGCCACGGTTTTCATTTCAGAAGATGCACGACCAATCCACTGCGCAGTTTCGGTTCGAACCAGGTGGATTTCGGAGGCATTATCTTCCCGCTGTCGGCGACAGCCAGCAATTCCTCCATCGAGGTCGGGAACATCGAAAAAGCGACGGCCCAGCCGTTGGTTATTCTGTTCTCCAGAGCCTTCAAACCTCTTATACCTCCTACGAAGTCTATTCTCGGGTCCTTTCTGGGATTGTCGATTCCCAGTACAGGTCCCAGGAGGTTTCTCTGAAGGATATCCACGTCCAGACTTCCAACCGGGTCATTCTCATCAAAAGTCCCGCTTCTGGCGGTCAGAAGATACCACTTTCCAAACAGACACATACCGAATTCATGTCTCTTTACAGGTTTGTACGGACTTTCTGGAGCATGGGATATGTCGAAAGCTGCTCCCACCCTATCAATGAACTCATCCTGGGTGATTCCACTAAGGTCTTTTACTACCCTGTTATAGTCCATTATCCTGAGGTGAGAGTGCGGAAAGGCAACGGCCATGAAATAATTGTATTCCTCCTCGCCAGTATGGTCTGGATTTTTAGCTTTCATCAGTTCCCTGACCCTCGAAGAGGAAGCCGCTCTGTGGTGACCATCGGCGATGTACATGTTTTTTATTTCCCCGAGCGATTGCCTCAACTCTTCGACTCTCTTATCGTCTTTGACCGCGTAGAGCCTGTGTTCCACATCGTTTTCGTCGACAACCCTCATAGAGAGTTCCAGCTCTTTCACATATCGAGAAAGAATCTCTTCGAGTTTTTCGGTGGACCTGAAGGTTAAGAATACAAGCCCGGTGTTGGCTCCAACAGTGTAGATATGTTTTATCCTGTCATCTTCTTTGTCCTGCCTAGTTAGCTCGTGCTTTTTTATTCTCTCCTGTTGATACTCATCGACACTGGCGCAGCCCACGATTCCCACCTGGACATGATCTTTCATCTTCTGCCAGTATATATAGTAGACGGGTTTCTCTTCCTGTACCAGAACAGACTCGGAAAGAAGTTTTTCAAAATTTTCCTTCGCTTTCAGATAGACGCTCTCGTCGTAATGGTCGGTCTCTTCGGGAAGATCGATCTCCGATCTAATGACGTGTATGAAACTTTCCGGGTTCCTGCCCATTTCTCTAGCCTCTTCAAACGAAATGACATCGTACGGCGGGCAGTTTACCTTTTGCTCCAATCCAGCAACCGGTCTTACAGCCCTGAAAGGTCTGAAATCAGACAAAGCCAATCACTCCTTTACCAGTTCTCGAAAGTATTTTTTCTGAAGAAGAAAGATCTCTTCGTCTTCGGTGTCGTACCCCTCATGGTCGTAGCCAAGGACGTGAAGGACTCCATGGATCGTAATGTAGAGGAGTTCCTCTTCGAAGGAGTTTCCGAATTCTTGAGATTGTTCGGCTATTCTCTCCAGCGAAATGACTATATCACCTATCGGCTCTTCTTCCAAACCGTATCCGAAGGAAAGAATGTCCGTTGGTTCTTCTTTGTTTCTGAATTGCTTGTTTATACTCGCTATTTCTGCGTCATCTGTAAGAAGGATGTTCAGACTTCCGATTTCGGTTTCGCCGAGTTCTTTCTCAATTACTTTCCTGGCTATGTTACTCACTTTTTTCGCGTCTATCGTCCTTTCCATCTTGTTTTGGACTATTATCTCCATTTGCCATCACCACTTTTTCTATCGTCTCTTTCGGATATTCAATTCTTGGCTGATTCATGCTCATCAGGACCCTCGTGAAGGCTTCGATTATCTTCTCGAGATCGTCGAGGTCCAGCCCCGTCTGATCGAGCTGTCTTTCGTTGTAAATGCCGTTGACCACTTCTTCTATCAGTTCCTGGGTCTTTGCGGGTGTAGGCTTTTTCAGGCTCTTGTAGGCAGCTTCAACCGAGTCGGCAAGCATTATGATGCCCGATTCCTTGAACCGGGGTTTCGGTCCGGGGTATTGGAAGTCTTCCTGGTGTTCTTCCTGACCACCGGTTTTGGCCTTGTGGAAGAAGAACTTCTTTATTCTGGTTCCGTGGTGTTCCTTCACGACATCTTCTATCAACAGAGGAAGACGGTATTTATGGGCCAGCTCGACGCCTTGCTTCACATGTTCGTTGATGACCAGGTTCGACATCGAAGGTGTGATATTGTCGTGCGGGTTTATCCCATCCTGCTGGTTCTCTACGAAGTACTGGGGTCTCTTGGATTTTCCGGCGTCGTGGAAGTACGCAGCCACTCTGGCAAGTATAGGGTTGGCTCCGATCTTTTCGGCGGCCGCCTCGGATAGATTTGCTAGAGAAATACTGTGGTAGTACGTACCCGGCGCATATATCGACAGATTTTTCAACAGCGGATGAGACAAATTCCCCAGCTCCAACATCCCCGTATCCGAATAGATTCTGCTCACATATTCTATGTAAGGCACTATGCCTATAACTATCACCGAAGAGAGGATTGGGTTTGCGAAGGCAACTGTAAGATCCAGAGCGCTGATCGGTTCTCCCTGGAGAGTCATTCTTACGAGATTCACGGCCGTGAAGATCAGACTGACCTCGAAGCCGGCCCTGGCAATCTCTATTCTCCTTTCGATATGCCTTGTTGTCAGTGCCGTTGAGAGAACGACGACAGACAGGAGTATGAAAGTCTCAAACGAGTTGTCGATATTGGCGGAGGCCAGAAATGACATTAAGAGACCGCTTCCTATTCCTTCCTGATAACCTATCAATATGGTCACCATCGAGACGCTCAGGAAGATGGGCGTCATCTCCGGCAGGAGCTTCGCATCGGCCAGCGAAGGCAGAAAAGAGTTTATGAACACACCGAAAGCAACCACACAGAAAAATGTCAATCTGTATGCCCTGTGTAGATGGAAGTATCTGTTATTTTTAACGGTTCTTTCGGCGAATATATACCACAAAATCGCAGAACCGATGAAATAGAGAAAGGGCTTCGACGGGAAGGAAAGAAAGGGAGCCCGGTTTAAAAGAGCAAGAAAAATCGGATAGATTATGAAATTGGTGAGATCCTTTATGTTGAAGAGTCTCTCAAAGGGAAATTGGATTTTCTTTTTCTCTTTATTCTTTTGCCTGTTTTTCACTTTCATATGTGTCGTAGGCTTTTATTATCTCCTTTACCAGTGGGTTCCTCACCACGTCCTGATCGGTGAGATAGGAAAAACCTATCGATTCTATACCTCCAAGAACTTTCTGTATCACCACTAAACCCGATTTGGTGTCGCGTGGAAGGTCTATCTGTGTTATATCTCCTGTAACAACTACCCTTGAGTTGAACCCGATCCTGGTCAAGAACATCTTCATTTGCTGGTAAGTTGTGTTCTGCGCTTCATCGAGGATAATGAAGGAGTTGTTCAGCGTTCTTCCTCTCATATAAGCGAGCGGAACGACTTCAACTATCGAATTTTCCCTGTAGTAACTGAGTTTCTCGGTGGGAATCATCTCCATGAGCGCATCATAAAGAGGCCTCAGGTAAGGATCCACTTTATCCAGCAGTGTTCCCGGAAGGTACCCCAGTTTTTCTCCGGCCTCCACCGCCGGCCTTGTGAGAATGATTCTCTGAACCTTTCCGGACTTCAAGAAGTCTACCGCCATCGCAACGGCCAGGTAGGTCTTTCCCGTGCCGGCCGGACCGATCGAGAAGACCATTTCCTTTTCTTTCATGGTTTCCAGGTATTCTTTCTGGCCGAGAGTCTTAGGCCTTATTCGATTTGAAAGCAGGGATGTTTCTCTTACTTCGCTGTAAACGCCCTTGAATTCCTCATCTTTTTCATCGTGTTGCAGGTGCTGATCGACTATGTATTCGAACTCGCGCCATTCCACAAAATGTCCGTCCTTGGTCATCTGGAGCAGCTCATCAACTATGTTCTTCGCAACTTCTATACCGTTTCCATCCTCACCCTTTATCCAGATCTCGTTTCCGATGATCGATATCTTCACGTTCAGTTTCTTCTGAATGAACTTCGCCTTCCGGTCGTATTCTCCGAACAGCTCGGCTACTTCTATCTCCTGTGGAAGATTGAGTTTTCTGACAGCCAAAAAAACACCTCCTACTCCTGAGATTATACATTAATTATCTACGGCGAGGGATTTTGCGCGAACCGCGCAACCATAAGGCCGATGAATGGGGCTTCAGGCCTATTGAGCTTCCAGCTCCGACAGAAGATCTCTTATTCTCCTCGGTGTGAGTCCAAATTCGCCGGCCAGTGCATTTATATCGTTATCGAGAACTCCGGCCCTCTGGATGAGTATCTCTCTGGATACACCTTTGTAGATTTCCTGAAGAAAGTCTTTGTAAGTAGTCCCTTTTACGACTCTGGCTACGAGAGCTTCTTCAGCGAGTATCTTTATATTCTTTGAAATCGATGAATCGACAGTTGCCTGTACAACATCGTTCAGAGCAAGATACTCCTCGACCATGTTCAACAATTCGCGGATGTTACCCGGGTAGTTGTACGAGAGGAACCTTTCCTTCAATTCTCTAGGGATGTTTTCAAACCTTACAAGGTATCCCTTTCTCTCAAGAACGCTGTCGAAAATTAGCGGGATATCCATCTTTCTCTCTCTGAGAGGAGGGAGATCTATCTTTACCGCTGAAAGTCTATATCTTAGATCGTTTCTCATCGCCGAGTCTTCGGTTCTGTTTGTGGCGGTGATAAATCTCACGTCAACTTTGGTCGGTTTTGTGGCTCCAATCTTGAAAAATTCCCTGTTTTCGGTGATGGCCAAAATCTTTGCCTGAAGATTCAGGGGCATGTCACCTATTTCATCGAGAAAGAGCGTTCCGTTGTCGGCTTGCTCTATGAGACCTATCTTTTCGCCGGTGGCACCCGTGAAGGCACCTTTTTTGTAACCGAACAGCTCGCTCTCGAGCAGTGTTTCAGGGATCGCGGCGCAGTTTATGGAGTAGAAGGGTTTGTTGCCCCGCGGAGACAATCTGGCGATAGTTTCGGCCAGAAGATTCTTTCCCGAGCCGGTCTCTCCGAGTATCATGATAGAACCATCGTAAAACATGGAAAGCACGATCATCCGCTTCATCTGAATTACCCTGTCGCTGTTGCCGATTATCTTTTCAAGGCTCCTGTCTATACTGTCTATTATCTCTTGAACTATCTGTCTAGGGCTTTTGTAGCTTCCTACAACTCGATAATATCCTTTGAATTCCTGCGTCTCTTCTGAGTAACCCCTGATTATGAACGCCCTTATGGGGTTGTTGTTTATAAGTATTATGTTGGTGAATGCAAAGATCCAGTCATCGAGGATATCTTTGCTGTAGTTTCCACCATCTATGAAAAGAATCGTCGGAGTCTCCTTTCCCAGGTTCACCAGGAAATCGAAATCTACATCGAAGAGACTCTGGAAATGTTCTTCACAGGGTAGAGACTCAAGGTTCTCTCCAATGGCTATCTTTCTGTACAGCAAGATACCACCTCCAGCGGTTTAAAAACCGTTCTTAGCGATTATACAACTACGCAGTCAATTCTGGGGCAATTTCACACACTACCCCGGAGTTAACCAAAATACTGGCACGAATTTGCACAAATACAATTGTGGAGAATTCCACCCCTTATCTCTCAAACATAGCGGTTGTCCAAAGGACAACCGCACTTTTCTTATAATTCAGCTTTCAATGTTTTGGGTTTACAATAGTTATCGAAAGGGGATTAGATGGGCTCGATGAATGAATTGGACACTGAGAAACTGCACAAGAAGACCAGAAGACTATCTTTCATGGATACGTTCTTCTACAACGGCTTTTTCATAATCACCCAGGGCTTCATTCTGACAGGTCTAGCCCTCGAATACAGAGCAGACGAGCTCGTTATATCCGTTATTGGAGTTCTGCCGGTTCTTTCCCAGCTCGTCCAACTGCTGGTACCTTTCATCATGAACAGAACCGGCACAAGAAAGAGAGCTTTGCTCAGCACGGCGCTTATATCGAGAATCACAGTGGCTCTTATATCCATCACGCTGGCGACGGGCATGGTGCATCAGTCGATATTGCTGATACTCCTATCGGTTATCGCTATCTGCAACAGCTTCGCTTCGAATTTCTGGGTATCGATAATGAAAGATATAGTTCCGGCGAATATCAGCGGGAGGTTTTACAGCAGGAGAAATCTCTTGAGTTCTTTCACGGCCATGTCGATGACTTTCATCTACTCCTCTATTCTGGACAATGTTCCAGGACGTAAGGGATTCATCATTGTATCGATTATAGCGGCCGGATTCGCGCTTATCGATTTTCTGGTACTGGCTCTCCATCACGTACCGCCGCGACAGGAGCCTTCTTACAGCGTCGGTGTTTTCTTGAGGCCGTTGAAGGATCTTCAGTTCAGGAAATTCATTTCCTTTTCTTTCGTATGGAACTTCGCCCTGGCCATATCCAGCCCCTTCTTTTCCTATCACCAGATCATAAACCTTAAACTGGACTACTCTTTCATGAGCATCATGACTATCGTGAACAGTCTGTCGCTCATGGTCTTCTACTTGCTGTGGGGTAAAATAACCGATGAAATAGGCGGTTTCGATGTCGTACACTTCACTCTGGGAATAACGATCTTTTTGCCCCTGACATGGGTTTTTACCAATCCCGGAACGACTTTTTTGATTCCCATCAACCAGGTGGTGAGCGGTTTTGCCTGGAGCGGTGTGAATCTCACTCTCTTCACAACGATGATGGCGCTTTTTCCGGGCGAGCGTGCAGAGGCGTACTTCGCGGTTCTCTCTTTCGCCAACGGTCTCGGCGCTCTATTGGGATCGCTTCTGGGTGGGGTGCTAGCAACTTTAATGAAGAACATAAAACTCGATCTCTTCGGATTCCCTTTCTACGGAATTCAACTGCTGTTCGTTCTCTCTTCGCTCTTCCGTTTTCTGGCATGGACTCTTCTGAAAAGAATCAGAGTTGGCAAAAAGAGTTCCATACCGAGGATAATCTACAATATCACCGCAGCCAGCGCCAACAGGTCTGTGGCGAGGATATCTGAATTTCCCTCGATTTATGCGGCAATAAAGGGTAAAGTTGCGAAGAAGATAGCCAGAGGCGACTAAAACCGTCCAGTATGTTTTCGAGCGGCACCATAAGATATAATCGTTATCGAGAGGGGGAAAAGCATGGACTACAATCAGAGATTTCAGAAATGGCTGGAAAGTAGGTATATCGATGATGAGACGAGAAACGAGCTCCTGTCGATAAAAAATTCTCCCGAAGAAATTAAAGACAGGTTCTATACGCAATTGCAATTCGGGACAGCCGGCTTGAGGGGTAAGATCGGCGCGGGTGACAACCGGATGAACAGATACAACATAGCCCGTGTCACACAGGGACTGGCCAATTACATAGCATCTTACGGTGAATCGGCACAAAAGAGAGGTGTTGTAATAGCCTATGACGTCAGACACCACTCGCGTGAATTCGCCGAAGCCGCGGCCTCGGTGCTCTGTGCAAACGGTATAAAGGTCTTTCTCTTCGACGATATACGGCCCACTCCTGAACTCTCATTCGCCGTAATTCATCTTTCAACGATGTCTGGAATCATGATAACGGCCAGCCACAATCCCAAAGAGTACAACGGATACAAGCTCTACTGGCAAGACGGGGCCCAGGTACTACCGGAGATAGCCGATGGAGTTTACAGAGAAATCGAGAAAGTCGCTCTTTTCTCGGGTGTTCGTTATGTCTCCCTCGAAAAGGCAAAGTCGGAGGGATTTCTTGTATATACTGGAAAAGAGATAGACGATCTGTACATAAGCAAGGTGAAATCACTCTCCTTGAGAGATTCACCCGAAGAACTCGATAAAGACATAAGAATAGTCTTCACCCCGCTTAATGGAACGGGAAACGGACCGATACGGAGAGTGCTCGAAGAGAGGGGCTTCAAGAAGGTTTTCGTGGTTCCCGAGCAGGAAAAACCCGATCCCGACTTCACAACTGTCGGTTATCCGAATCCCGAGGACGTCAAGGCCTTCAAGCTCGCCGTGGAGATGGGTGAGAAGGTAGAAGCCGATGTTCTGCTCGCCGCCGATCCCGACGCCGATCGTCTGGCCGTTATGGTAAGACACTCGAGCGGATACGTTTCTCTTAACGGTAACCAGACAGGCGCTTTGCTGGTAAACTACATTCTTCTGTCTATGGAAGAGAAAGGGGTCTTGCCGGAAAAAGGGTTCATCGTAAAGTCGATAGTCACCGGAGATCTAGCGAAAACTATCGCGGAAAATTACGGGGTGAGTACCTATGAAACGTTAACCGGCTTCAAAAACATCTGCGGAAAGGCGCTGGAGATAGAAAAAAGTCGGGAGGGGAATTTCATTTTCGGTTACGAAGAGAGTATAGGTTACGTGACCGGGATTTTCGTCAGAGACAAGGACGCCGTTTCCTCTTCAATGTTGTTCTGCGAAATGGCGGCTTATTTTTTAAGACGGGGACTTTCGATTTATGAAGTTCTTGAGGGGCTGTTCGAAAGGTATGGATTTTTCGCGGAAAAGCAGATCTCGCTGGTTCTTGAAGGCGTACACGGCCAGAAGAGGATAGAAAGAATGATGAAAGAATACAGGAAGGATTATCCTCTAAGCCTTGACGAAGTCGACCTGGTTTCGTACATCGATTATCTCGAAGGGATAGAAACGCTTTTGAGAGGCGGTGGGAAAAGGTCTATAGATATCCCGCGCTCGGATGTCGTGAAATATCTCTTCAGTGATGGATCATGGTACGCCGTAAGGCCATCCGGTACCGAGCCGAAGCTGAAGTTGTACATATACTCTAGAGGAAAGACCAGAGAAGCGACGGAAAGAAGAATCGAGGTATTCGAACGTGAGATAATGAGCAGGCTCAACGGGATAAAGTGACTCTCTCGCTGTGAAGTCTGGTTCTATAAATCAAATAAGGAAACGGAGGGTGTCCTTTGAAGAGTATATCCAGGAACGTACTGTTTTACTTCATAGCGCTCTGGATATTTATCTACATACTCAGCACCACGATCGCGGGAGTCTTTCCTCCCGAAGTTCCTGGCTATTTCCGGATAGGTCCATGGATCAATCCGGCCTGGATTCTCGTTATTCTTACCCAGTTCATCTTTGCCAGAACCCTTGATAAAAGAGAGTTCGACAGGTTCTATCTCCTCTCTCTGTACGTGAGCGGTGCATTGTGGATACTTTTTTCAACCTTTGGCGTGGAGTCGGTATCACTGGTGCTTGCCATAGCGTTCCTCTTTCTCTCGTGGCAGGTCTACAGAGTTTTCCGACCGGTCTATGGAAAGCTCTCAAGGCAGTTCAGAGATATGTCGATCGGAAGTTTGCTTTTCTCGTGGAGCATTATTGTACTTCTTTCCAGTCTGGCGATGTTCTGGAGATCCGAACTTACAGCCGTATTCTTTCTTTTCTCGATGGTTCTGATCTCCTCGATCCTGGCCCACACCAGAGCCGATCCGATCAACAGTCTGGTCTTTTCCTGCTTCGCCTTCTCCACGGGAATAGAAAATCTTTCGCAATCCTACCACGTCGCGGTGGCCGGCATCTCGTCTGGAACTATTTTCCTCATGATCTTCCTGTTCGCCGTTATGATAGCCAGGGAAGATCCTGCCAAGAGGGTCTTTGCGGCCGTAAACCCTCCCAGAGAGGAAGAGATCAAGCTAAAGATAAATCGCTAACCCATCAGATGGACATATGCCCTCTGATAACGGTCACGGCATTTCCGATTATGGATATCCTGTTACCATCGAGAAGCTCCAGCCTTACTTCACCACCCCTTTGCGAAGCCTGGTAAGCCCGGAGTTTATCTTTGCCGAGTCTCTCCGACCAGAAAGGGCCGAGGACTGTGTGCGCCGAGCCCGTCACGGGATCTTCGTTTATTCCCACCCAGGGAGCGAAATATCTGGAGAAGAAATCGAATTCTCCGCCGCCTTTGCAGGTGACTATCAAGCCCCTTGCTGGAACACCGACCGACAGTTTCTCCAGCATGGAGAAATCCGGATTCAGTCTCTCCAACTTTTCGCGACCGGCTATCTCGAAGAGGAGTTTTCCGGTGACGGTTGCATAATACGTTGTCCCGTCGCAACCGACGGCCTCTCCCACCGGTCCGTCACAATCGATTCTGAGAGGAAGCTCGGACGGAAAGTCCATCTTCAGATCGTCTCCGAAGCGAGACACTTTCAACTGCCCGCTCAAAGTCTCGTAATATATGTCTCCATCGACACCGAGCTCGGTGAAATAGACCCATGATGTTGCCAGGGTTGCATGTCCGCACATCGGGACCTCCGTTGCCGGGGTGAACCATCGCAATTTGTAGTGATTATCATCGGTCGTCCTCACCGGGAAGGCCGTCTCGGAGAGATTCATCTCTCTGGCAATTTTGATGCAGGTTTCGTAGTCGTGTTCCATGTCGCTGATGTAAACTCCTGCGGGGTTGCCCCTGAAAGGGAGTTTTGTGAAGGAATCCACCTGGTATATCGCATCCATGACCACACCTCCGTCGCTTCTATATTGATATGTTACTACTTTCCCGGTTCTGGCGGGAAAAACAGGCGCTTTCTCTGCCAAGTTCGTGTGTCTTTCGAGAATTTTTTGGATACCTGCTGAAAAGCCGCGAGATAGATGGTAAAATCTTATTGAGACGTATTCTCAATAAGGATGATGCCCATGGTAGTCCCGCTGTCAAGAATGTGTGAAGGAGAAAAGGGAAAGATCAGCAGACTTGAGCTTCCGGTAGAAGTCAGGGAGAGGCTGTGTGGTCTGGGTTTTGTAAATGGAGAGGAAGTCGAACTGGTAAAGATCGCTCCTTTTGGCGACCCCAAAGTCTTCAGGATAAAGGGAACCAACGTAACGCTGAGGAACGATATTGCCATGTGGATCCTGGTGGAAACATCATCTATACCTCTGTCGAGCGCCCAGCCGGGAGAATACTTAGTGAGTCTCATCAACGGTGGCTGGGGATTAAAAGAGAGAATGAGACAGTATTCGATCCAGGAAGGTGCTACTGTTAAGGTCGTGGAGAACTCCATCAGGAGGATAGAAGTAGAGGTTCATGGAAAGACCTTGTTTCTTTCGAGAGGACAGGCCTTCAGAGTGATAGTCAGGGAGAGATAAAAATCGTAATCGTTCAGCCGGAAAGCTCAGCAGATCTCAAAAAAACGACAATAGCGCTACTGGGAAATCCCAACGTAGGCAAAACAAGCATATTCAACTGTCTTACAGGTTCAAGACAGGTAGTTGCCAACTGGCCGGGCGTAACGGTTGAAAAACGTGTTGGTTCTCTCAGGCACGGCGATCTGACTCTAGATATAGTCGATCTCCCGGGTACATATACGCTGGGCTCCAGGAGTCTCGACGAGAAGATCGCGAGAGATTTCCTGATCGATGAGCGTCCAAACGTGGTTGTTGTGATAGGGGATGCGATCAACCTCGAAAGGAGTCTATATCTTCTTCTGCAGGTTCTTGAGCTCAGGGGAGACGTGGTGCTTGCCGTGAATGCCGTTGACGAAGCAAGAAAGGCCGGCCTGGAGATAGACAAAAATGAACTCGGTAAACAACTGGGAATACCTGTGGTAATAACTTCGGCAGCTACCGGTGAAGGTATAGAGGAACTGAAAGAGGTTCTGGTCAAGAGTGCACGTTCTTCCAGCCACATTCATTACCTCTTCTCCGAAGAGATAGAGGAAAAGATCGAAGCCCTTGCCGGCAGGTTCAGACTCGTACCGGCCCTTTCGGAATTCGATGGCAGGTGGCTGGCCATAAAGTCTCTGGAACACGATAACGGAGTAGAGAAACTCACAGGTTTCAAAGCCGAGAAGGATTTCTCGAGCGAACTCGCCGAGACCAGATACAGGTATATAAAAAGAGTTCTCTCCACATCCGTAAAGGGAAAAGAAAAACATGGATGGGATCTTTCCGAGGCCATCGATCACGTAATTACTCACAGGGTTCTGGGCATCTTCGTATTTTTATCCGTCATCTACATCGTCTTTCAGTTGACCTTTACAATCTCTGGTCCCTTATCGCTCCTCATAGAAAGCGGTCTTGAAAGTCTCGGAAGCTTTCTGGGAAATTCGATAGGTCCCGACTGGTTGCGTTCTCTGGTGGTGGATGGAATCATAGGCGGTGTCGGCGCGATACTAGTCTTCGTTCCAAATATCTTTATACTGTTCATGGCTTTGGGGGTACTAGAAGAGTCGGGTTATCTTCCCAGAGCAGCGTTTGTCATAGACAGGCTTATGTACTCAATGAAACTCAGCGGTAGATCCTTCATATCCATGCTTCTCGGTTTTGGATGTAACGTATCTTCTATAATGTCAACCAGGTCTATCTCCGAGCCTAAGGAAAGAATAGTAACGATTCTTGTTTCACCGTTCATCTCCTGCAGTGCCCGGTTGCCTGTTTTCCTACTCATAGCCGGAACCTTCTTTGGCGCCAAGGGCGGCGTAGTTGTATTTTTCCTGTACCTTTTAAGCATCATCGTTACTGTTATCTCGGCTCTCATAATAAATCGACTTCTCTTTAAAGGAGAACCCTCTACGATGATCATGGAACTGCCCAGGTACAGAAAACCCAGGGTTAGTTCCATAATTCTCTATACATGGAACAAGGGGAGACACTTCCTTGAAAAGGCCGGTACGATCATATTGGGAGCCTCTATCGTGATCTGGATACTGAGTTTCTTCCCTTCCGAAGGTTCTCAGAGTTACGCCGCGATGATCGGTCGAACTCTGGAGCCGTTGTTTGTCCCTCTGGGCTTTTCCTGGGAGATGATTTCTAGTCTCGTCTTCGGAGTGGCGGCGAAAGAAGTAATAGTCTCTTCTTTGACAACGTTCTATGGCAACTATGCGTTGATGGGTTCCGCGATGGAAGTGATGAGAGCGGCGATCTCACCAGTGACGGCTTTCTCATTTCTTGTCTTCGTTCTTTTGTATGTACCCTGTCTGCCGACTCTGGCGGTAACAAAGAACGAGACGGGAAGCTACAGGTACGTCTTCTTCTCCGTAATTTACAGTCTCGCCGTAGCTTATTCGCTCGCACTGGTGGTCAGAATGATCGGGGGACTTTTATGAGCATAAGAAACATCTCTACCTGGTTGTTTCTTTTGGGAGTGTTTTACCTGATCTTGGCAATAAATACGCTCTTGGGTATTCTCTTCAGCGTAAAGGATTTGATGATGGGAATAGTGATCCTTGTGAATGGTTCTATCTATCTTTTCGGACTCCTAGAAAGAAGGGAGGATGCAAAGAAGAGGGCTTCCCATCTTTTAGTAGGCAGTTTCTTCTCTTACACCCTCTCGATTTACCAGATCGTTGTCGTCTTCAGTTTATGGCTTGAGGGGTTTATTGGCGGTGTATGCCTTCTTTCGGTAGATGTAATTAACTTTCCTCTGCTCTTTTCCGGTTTGCTGATCTCCTTCGTTTCCGACTATGTCAAGAAAAGTTTCACCACTACTTAATGATCAAAGAACCATTGGGAAGTGCAATCGAACTCTGTAATGGCTATAATTAAAGCCAGAGTGAATCACTAGACATTATTGCTCGCCGATGTGGTAATATGATTTGTGTTTGGGGGTGATTGCATGGCGCTCGTTTACGTGGTCGACGACGAGCTAAATGTGAGACGTATCATTAAACAGACCATGGAGAACGAAGGCAACGAAGTCAATGCGTTTGTCACAGCCGAAGAAGCGCTGGAGGCCGTTGAAAAGAGACAACCGGATTTGATTTTCATGGACCTCACACTACCTTCGATGGATGGAATACAGTTCCTTAAAGAATTAGAGGATAGAGCTTATTCAATTCCAGTAGTAGTTGTTTCGGCAATCACTTCTCCCGAATCGATCAGGGCCGTCTTTAAGCTTGGCATAGTGGACTTTCTAACCAAACCTTTCACTCCACAAGAATTGAGACAGGCCGCCGAACTATCGTTCAAAAACGAAGAAAGCCTTCAAAAAAGAACGAGAGAGATTAGAAGACTGATAGAGGAAAAGGAATTCAGGAAGGCCAGCTCTCTACTGCGTGAGTTTTTCGCCGATTTTCCAAGTTCGCCTTATCCACACTTCCTCTATGCTCTCCTGATAAAGAGCTCTAACCCGAGAGTGGCCG
>NZ_DAOSEH010000041.1:14908-19159 GCF_035363035.1 Mesotoga sp.
TATCCACACTTCCTCTATGCTCTCCTGATAAAGAGCTCTAACCCGAGAGTGGCCGCAAAACATTTGCGGGCCGCACTTTCTCTTGACGAGGAGTTCAAAGAGGCATCGTCAGAGTTGAGAAAACTGGAGGAATAATCCGATGCCGTTCATGAAAGGCGCAATCAGGAAAGACGAGTATTATGTCGTCATATTTGGTTGTGGTAGGCTCGGTTCAAGAATGGCCAACTGGCTTTCAACCATGGGATGCAGTGTCGTGGTTGTTGACAGAAGCGAGGAGTCTTTTCAGGCATTATCCTTTGAATTCACCGGGTTCACCGTTCTCGGAGATGCGACCGAACTCGACACTTTGAAGGAAGCTAAAGTAGATAAGGCAGATGTCGTACTGGTTTTGACACCCGACGACAACACGAATCTTATGGTAGCGATGTCGGCGAAAGAGTATTTCAAAGTTGCACGCGTTGTTGCCAGAGCCTACGATCCGAACAACATAGAGATGTTTTCTGATTTCGGAATAGAGGTCATCTGTCCCACTCTGCTCGCGGTGGAAAACATAAAAAACGTTCTCTACTTCATCGGTGGTGACGAGAGGTGAAGATAGTTCTAATAGGTGGCGAAAAGATAGCCTATCACCTCGCTAGAAGGTTTCTGAGCAAGGGTTACCAGGTTATGGTCGTAAATAAAAACGAAAAGTTCTGCGAAGAAATAGCCAAAAAACTCCGTGCGCTGGTTATAAGAGGCGATGGAAGCCGTAGATACGTTCTTGAACAGCTGGAGCTCGATAGAACAGATCTCTTCGTTGCGTTGACTCCCAACGATCAGGACAACCTAGTAGCTTGCTTGACGGCGGCGAGGGTATACGGTATAGAGAGACCTGTAGCACTTGTGAACGATCCCGACAATAAAGCGACTTTTCAGATGATGGGAATCAAGAACGTTGTGAGTCCCACGGAGATACTGGGATCGGCGCTCGAAGACAGTCTTTTCAGGGAGCAAATCACCAATCTTCTGCCGTCGTCGGAAAAAATTTCCATCTTGAGGATTGAAATGACCGATAAGTCTCCGGCAACAGGTCAGGCCGTTAAAAATCTCCCTCTTCCGAAAGAGAGCGTGATCGGTGCGATTATAAGAGAGAACGAAGTTATAATTCCTAGGGGGGACAACGTCATAAAAGGAGGCGACATCCTCCTGGTTCTCAGTAATCCAAAGGTTCAGTCATCGGTTTTCGAAGTGCTTCTAGGAGAAGTATAAATGTACCGCAATCTTTTGAAGCAGCGCTATAGACTGGTTTTTGGCTACATAGGGAATCTCTTCGTCTTCTTCCCTCTGGTAATGATGCTTCCTGTGCTTTACTGTATCTGGTATCCTTCGGTATTTGTGGATAGTCTGCCATTTCTCGAAGCGGCGGTGATCTGCTTCGCTTTTGGCATACTGTTCAAGCTCATCATGAAGGTCAAGCCTGGAGCACCTATCACGGTTCAGGAAGGTGCCATCATAGTGTTTTTTGCGTGGGTATTTGGAATAATCTTTTCAGCTCTTCCCTTCATCTTTGGCGGTTATCTTAACTTCACACAGGCGATTTTCGAGTCCACAAGCGGATTGACAACTACCGGACTTACCATGGTAAACGTGCTCGCGATACCCGACACTTACCTTTTGTGGCGAAGCATATTGCAGTTCCTCGGAGGAGCAGGGTTTGCGATAATAATGATGTCCGCGATACTAGGACCGGGAGGGCTCGGCCTTTACAAGGCCGAAGGACGCATGGATAATCTGGTGCCCAACATAAAAAGTTCAACAAGAACGATTGCGGTTATCTACACTTCATACGCGGTGGCCGGTATTTTAATGTACAGAATAGCCGGTATGAACTGGTTCGATGCTATAAACCACTCTTTGACAGCCCTGGCCACAGGTGGTTTTTCGACCAGACTGGGCTCTATCGGCGAGTTCAACAGTCTGCCCGTAGAGATCGTGACCATTGTTCTTATGCTGCTTGGCGCTACCGGTTTCGGTATTCACTATACGCTCTGGAGAAGAAACTTCAGAGCCTTCTGGAAAAATGGAGAGCCAAAACTGATGTTTCTGATAATAGCTTTTTTCACTCCATTGATAATGGCCGGAACGATGAAATACTTCTATGAGTCGATAGGAACTCAGTTCAGGCACGCTCTTTTCCAGTCAGTCTCGGCGTTAACAGGTACGGGCTTCTCCACCGTTGACTTCATACCATGGAATCAAATGGGGCTCTACCTATTAACAATTCTAATGATATTCGGCGGTGATCTCGATTCCACGTCAGGAGGACTGAAACAGTACAGGCTCTTCGCTCTTTGGAAACTTCTCTGGATGGAGATAAAGATGTATTTTCTGCCGAAGAACGCTTTGCTTAAAGAAGAGATCTGGAAGGGCGAGACCAAAAGATATTTGAATCATTCACTGGTGAAAGAGATTCTGTTGGTTTTCTCGCTTTACTTTATAACGTACGCCGTTGGAGTTGGTATCACGGCTTCTTACGGTCATTCGCTGGCATTCTCCGCCTTTGAGTTCGCCTCCGCACTCAGCACGGTCGGACTTTCGGTGGGAATTACCCTTCCCTCTTCACCCGTAGGTTTGATCTGGACGGAGACGATCGGTATGTTTCTAGGAAGACTTGAGTTTCTTGTCGTGATATATGCTATAACTAAATTACTGAGAGACGGAAAAGTAATGCTGGCTAAACGGAGGAATGATTGAGGAATGATTAACAGAATCAAGGGAACCCAGGACATTGCTTTCGAAGATATCGAATACTGGCAGTACATAGAGCAGGCTGTCCGAAACATAACCTTCAGGTACGCCTACAACGAGATACGCACGCCGATATTCGAAGCAACCGAGCTGTTCAAAAGAAGCGTTGGAGAATCGACCGATGTCGTTCAGAAGGAGATGTACACTTTCGATGATAAAGGCGGAAGGTCGATCACACTAAGACCGGAGGGCACAGCCAGCGTTGCGAGAGCCTTTATCGAGAATTCTTTCATAAATCTGGGTTCTCCAGTGAAGCTCTTCTACATGGGGCCAATGTTCCGTTAC
Source organism: Mesotoga sp. (assembly GCF_035363035.1). Classification (NCBI taxonomy): domain Bacteria; kingdom Thermotogati; phylum Thermotogota; class Thermotogae; order Kosmotogales; family Kosmotogaceae; genus Mesotoga; species Mesotoga sp. The sequence goes on from NZ_DAOSEH010000041.1 coordinate 17,981, forward strand.
GAAAAACCCCAGGCAGGCAGGCTCAGGCAATTTCACCAGTTCGGAGCGGAGATACTTGGATCGGCCAGTGCCATGGCGGATTTTGAGATAATCGAACTGGCTTGCGAGTTTTTAAAAGAAGTGAAGATAAACAAGACCAAGCTTTTCATAAACTCTATAGGCTGTCCTTCCTGCAGAGCCAGGTACAAAGAAGCCCTGAGGGAGTATTTCCGCGATAAAGTCGATGGAATGTGTGAAGACTGCAGGCGGAGGTTCGACAGCAACGTGTTGAGGTTGCTCGACTGCAAAATCGACAGGGAGCAATCCGAGAACGCTCCGAACATACTTGAGTATCTAGACGAGGAGTGCAGGAAACACTTCGAAGATTTGAAGTGGTATCTTGAAAAGTCCGGAATCGATTACGAGATCGATCCCCATCTGGTGAGAGGACTCGATTACTACAGCCGTACGGCCTTCGAAATAAGGTCTCCCTCACTTGGCAGTCAGGATCAGATAGTAGGTGGTGGAAGGTACGACGGGCTCGTCGAAGTGATTGGAGGCAAGAGCTGTCCCGCAGTGGGCTTTGCAACAGGTATTGAAAGGATAGTAATGCTCCTCAAAGCCGAAAAGGTTAACATCCAAACCGATAGAAATTCAGAAGTCGCCATTCTTGGCATCGGCAGAGAGGGATCTTTGAGAGGATTCGAGTACGCGAGAAGACTCAGAAAAGCCGGTATCTCCACTTATGTTGATGTAATGGAGAGAAATATGAGAAATCAGATGAAACACGCCGCCAGGATAGGGGCCAAAATTTCGGTTATCATAGGCGATGAGGAACTCGAAAAGGATCTCGTGACGGTGAAGATAATGCTGGATGGTTCTCAGTATCAGGTTGACGGAGATTACATGGTCGATTATATTATCGATAAACTGAGAGATATATAGATAACACCGCGATTTATGTTATCCAGGAAAGAAAAAACTAGATAATCGCCAATAGTTGTTCTTATTGTCTTGATATTTCCTCCCAGGGTGTGTTATATTATATGCAGTGACAATAACGCCCGGGAGGATTTGTGCTATGAAAAAAGAAGAAATCGGTTCTTTTTTAAAGACCGATCCGTCGATTCAGGAAATGCGAAGATACGCGAAGATGCTCGGTGTTCATCTTAAGAGAACCATGGGCAAAAAGGATATCGC
>NZ_DAOSEH010000042.1:0-19070 GCF_035363035.1 Mesotoga sp.
CCACCGGCGTGATGATGAAACAACCGCTCAGCATAAAAACCACCAGCAGACCGGCAACAGATAGCGCAAATAGTGATCTCTTCACCTAAACCCCTCCCCTTGAAAGTTTTGAAGACGACTCAATTATACGCCTTGCTCCTTCCTTTGAAACCCTCCAGCCTGTATTGAACATTAAAAAGCGGCCATTGAAGGCCGCTTTGCACAATCTAGATCCCTGTGTTCTAGAAAGTGGGAACTATGGATCCTTCGAACTTCTCCCAGATGAACTGCCTCACCTCATCGCGCGTGATTATCTGCTTTAGAGTGGCTAGCCACTGGCTGTTCAGGTCTTCTTCGCGAACGACTATGAAATTGGCGTACGGCGAATTGCTGTCCTCAACGAAAGTGGCATCCTTCTGTGAATTCAATCCGATCGACAGGGCGTAATTGGCGTTCAGAACCGCCCCCACAACTGTGTCGTCTTCTTTGAACACTCTCGGCACAAAACCTGCCTCCATCTCCACCAGTACCAGCCCCTTTGGGTTGTCCTGTATATCCCTCACCGTCAAATCGGCCTTAGACGGATCCTTCAACGTTATAAGGCCGTTGTTGTGAAGCAGGAGCAGCGCCCTCGTCTCGTTGGTCGGGTCGTTCATCAGGGCTATTTTATCGCCCTTCTTCAGATCTTCGAGCGGCTTTTTCAAGTAAAAGCCCATCGGAGCTATGAGAACATTGACGGCCGAAACCAGTCCTTTGATCCCTCTCTGTGCGGTGAAGGATTTCAAATACTGGGCGTGTTGAAAGAAGTTGGCATCCAGTTCCTTCGAAGAAAGCGCAAGATTTGGAAGAACATAGTCGCTGAAAACGACTATCTCCAGCTCAATACCGGCCTCTTCCAGCTGAGGCCTGATAAACTCGAGAATATCCACGAACGGGATCGGCGTAACTCCGATCTTCACCTTAGTAGCCCCACAAACGATGATCGCCATAACGACTACCAGAACCAGTAAAACCTTTTTCATACAACACCTCCTGAAGAAAATAAAAAAACGGGGTGTCTCGCGACACCCCGCATTTCTAACAGCAACATAACCCTGTCAGAGCAACGGGGCTTCCCTGCACATCACCATGCCAATAAATATAAACCCACGCAAAATCGACAAAATAAATCCCTCCGAGTTATTGGAAGGATTATACAAAAAAAGTGGTTTCGAACAAATCAAATGATTGTGAATTGTGGGACGCACGATCCTGTGCTGGTGGATTGCCTTCGATTTTTTCTGTGCGCGTTTCATTTTTCCATGTCTCTTGTGATATTCTATTGCTGAAGTGATAGCTTCATTGTCACCAACATATTTGTTAGTTTTGCAGCGATAGCTTCAAGATGGAGATGAGACGATGGATTTTCTTTTAAGTTCCAACGTACTGATAGATTTTCCTTTGAAGGACGCCCTCGAAATCTTCGCGCAGAAGAAGGTCGATGGCGTTGAGATCTGGGTCGAGCATCTGTGGAAGGAGAGATCCTCGCTGGAAGATTTGCGCGGCTTCATGGATTCTATGGGGCTGAAGCGTACGCTTCACGCTCCCACTAGAGACGTCAACATCACCTCCTCCAACCCCGGGATAAAGGCCGAGTCGGTCAGGCAGACGCTCGAAGCTCTCGAGATAGCTTACCGGCTAGGCATAGAAGTCGTAACGGTTCACCCGGGACATATGTCCTCTTCCAAGGACAGCCCGGAGGATTTCTTCGAGGAACAGACGCAGGCTCTTTTCAGGATCGGTAAAAAGGCAAAAGAGCTGGGAATTAAAGTCGGGGTGGAAGTTATGGAAAGGAAACCGGGCGAACTGGTGGTCGCTCCAGAGGATCTTAACGTCCTTCTCGACATCGTCAATCTCGACTCTCTGGGAACGACTTTCGATATAGCCCACGCCGCCACCCACTACAAGGACTCCGTCGAGCCCGCTCAGCTGAACGGGAGTATCGTCGATTATATGAAGAGACTCAGAAAGATCTACAACGTACACGTGAGCAACTCCAGTCTGGAGAAAGTTCACCTCCCCCTCTCCAGGGGAGCTTACGATTTTCTGCCTGTTCTGAAGGAACTCTCGGAAATCTATGAGGGCACCGTATCGATCGAAGGCTTCGTACCTGGAGATGGAATGAGGGTGCTGGAAGAGAACATGAACGTTATCCACCGGTGGAAAGAGTCGCTTTCCAATTTATGAGGTGATTTTGTGAATCTCCGCGAAGCGATACTCAGTCAATACGATAAAGGTCTAAACGATTACTGGATCCCGCCGCTCGTCGCGTGTGACGGAGAGAGCAGGCCGGGAAGGATTCAGGATGGCGATACGGTTATCTTCTGCTGTCGAAGGGGAGAGAGAGAGGTCCAGCTCATGGAAAGTTTCGTGGAAAAGCGTTTCACAGCCTTTCCTGTACGCGACTTTTCGAGGCTCCGTTTCGTGCCTCTGGTAGAATACCACGAAAAGTTCTCGAAGATAGAGCCGATCGTTCCGCCGGTCAGACCGGAAAGAACGCTCGGCGAAGTTCTCAGCGGGGAAGGCAAGAAGCAGCTCGCGGTGACGGAATCTGAAAAGGAGTCTCACGTGACCTTCTTCTTCAACGGCCGGCACAGTCGTCTCTACCCCGGTCAGGTAGCCGAGATCATACCGAGCTGGAAGGACTTCAAGAACCACCCGGAGATGAAGAGCGCCGAGATCGCAAAGGCCGTGGTGAAGGCGATGGACAGGTACGATTTCATCATAATCAACTTCCCGGCCGGCGACGTGATAGGCCATCTCCTGGAAATGGACTTGAAGGTGAAGGCCGCAGAAGAGATCGACAAAGCGCTGGGCGCGATCTACAGCCAGGCTACATCCCTCGGGCGCACGCTGATAATCACAGCCGATCACGGTCTCATGGAAAGAGGCTTCTCCGATGAAGGCACCCCTTCGGTCTCCCACACGACGGCGCCGGTTCCCTTCATAGTGGTCAACCCCCGGCTCGGGAAGGGCGATATAATCAGAGATGGCGGCTCTCTGGTAGATGTGGCTCCTACGGTGCTCTCGCTGATGGGCATGCGCAAACCCGAGGAGATGACAGGCCGCTCACTTCTCAAGAGAGTTCCCGTCTCGAGCGGCGTGGTCCTGGTCATACTGGACGGCTGGGGAGAGGGCAGCGACGATCCCTCCATCAATCCGCTGAAGGCCGCCTCCACTCCAAACCTCGATTTCCTGAAGAGGGAGTTTCCCTTCACAAGGCTTAAGGCCAGCGAGGAATACGTGGGACTTCCACACGGGAGGAGCGGCAACTCCGAGACCGGCCATCTCACCATAGGGGCAGGCAGGTTGATCGAGCAGGACGAACTCAGGCTGATGAGAGTCATAGAACGCCGCTTCGAAGACAACCCCGTTCTCGAGAGGGTATTGAACGGCGTTAAAGGTGGAGCCTCCCTTCATCTGATAGGCATGCTTTCTGAGGCCAGCTCGCACGGGAATATAAACGAGATTCTGTCGATCTCGAAGGTGGCCGAGTCGAAGAATATAGAGAGAATCTTTTCGCACCTGATACTCGACGGTCGCAGCGCGCCGCCAAGAAGCGCCGTCGACCTGCTCGAGAAGTACCGCGAAGAACTCGGAAAGACCGAAGTCGTAACAGCTGTTGGAAGGGGTTACGCCCTGGACAGAAGCAAAGATTACACAGGGAAAACAAAACCGGTGTATGATGCACTGGTAGAGGGTAAAGGCGAGTGTTATTACGGACTATAAACGGGAGGAAGGGCTCTTGGAAAGAGATGTGACTATTCTCGACAGGGTCAGGGAGGTCTATCCCACCCTCACTAAGTCCCAGAAGCTCATCGCCGACAGCATCCTCGAGAACTGGGAAAACATCGCCTTCGTCTCTCCCAGAGAGCTGGGGGCGAGGCTCGGAGTGAGCGAAACTACGGTGATAAGGTTCGCCAGATCGCTTGGCTACGAAAGCTTCACCGATCTCAGGCAGCACAGCCAGGATCTGATAAAGGAGAGGCTGACTCCGGCCGAGAAGATGTCGGCGACGGTGAGGAAGATAAAATCCGGCGAGACATCTTTCGAACGATTGCTGACGGCCGAGGTAGAAAACCTGAAAGAGGGCATCTCCAAGGTTTCGCCGGATGAATTCTATCGTGCCGTCGACCTTATCGAAGGCGCTCAGAGGGTCTTCGTGACAGGGCAGGGCGTGTCGGAATCGCTTTGCAAGTTCCTCCAATTCAGGTTCAGACGAATGCAGATCGACACCAGGGTCGTCACCGGCGGTGGGAAAAGTTTCTACGAGACGCTTCTTCTCATGAACGATAGGGACGTTCTCTTGGGTATAGGCTTCTTTCGTTGCTCACAGGACATACTCAGGGCCTTCGACTACGCGAAGAAACGGTCGATCCCTACGATCGCACTCACGCACAGTACCGTTTCCGAGCTGGCTTTGAGGTCGGATGTGACTCTGGTAGCCAACAGAGGGCCGGTCTCCTTATTGAACTCGCTGGTCGTCCCGATGGCGATACTCAACGCCCTGGTCCTCTATCTGGCAGAAAGGGACGAAGAGAAACTGAAAGCGCTGAAAAAACTGGATGAAATTCCAAACATCTTCGGGCTTAACGGGAAGGAATAGTTTCCCGGGCCGGTGCAGGAGGTTGTCTAATGAGAAAGTACGCAATTGTAATTCTGCTACTGATCTGTAGCGCGGTGCTTTTTGGAACCGAGAAGATAATGCTTTACACCTCGGTTCCAACGGAAATTATGACGGCTATCGCCGATGCTTTCATGGCTGCAAACCCCGGTATCGAGCTGGAAGTTTTCAGGTCCGGTACCGGAACCATCCAGACCAAGCTCGCCGCCGAAGTGCAGTCCGGCAATATACAGGCCGACGTTCTCTGGGTCGCAGAGTTCTCTTACTATGAAACTCTGAAGAAACAGGGTCTTCTGGCGCAGATATACCCCGAGGAGGCCTCGGCACTGCCGGAGAACTTCAAGGATCCGGAAGGCTATTACTACGCTGGAAGGCTTATCAACATGGTTATAGCCTACAATACCAAGGCGCTCACACCGGAAACGGCTCCCAAATCCTGGAAGGAACTGACGGATGAAAAGTGGTACGACAACTACGTCGTGCCCAACCCAGAGTACTCGGGCGCTGCCGTTGCCGCAGTCGGCGCGCTGGCCAAGAAATACGGCTGGAAATACTTCGAAGATCTGAGAGAGAACGAGGCCGTAGTTGTCAGGGGAAACAGCGATGTCGCGCAGAAGGTTGCGGCCGGGGAGTTCCCGATAGGCATGACTCTCGACTACATAGCCCGCGACCTCAACGTCAAAGGCAGCCCGATCGACATCATCTACCCCACCGACGGAACGATAGCCATCCCGAGCCCCATCGCGATTTTGAAGTCGTCGCAGAAGATGGAGGCCGCCATGAAATTCGTCAACTACATCCTCTCTATCGACGGCCAGAAGGCACAGGTCGAACTTGGTTCGCTGGTTCCGGTCCGGAGCGACGTCAATCCCCCGGCCAACACGCCGCCGGCCGGCGAGATACTCGGTCAGGCGATGGAAATCGACTGGAAGTATATCGAAGAAGGACTCGCCGAGATCAACACGAACTTCTCCGATATCATGCTGTTCTGATGGTTTTCGGCCCGGCCGTGAAAGGCCGGGTCTTACTTTCATCCTGAGGAGTGGTACCCTTGTTGCAGAGAAAGATCAAGGCCGATCCCTTCATTCTGGGCGGGACTTTCGTGGTGATAGCCATTCTCGTGGTTTTTCCCCTGACGCTGCTGTTTTTGAACAGCTTCAAATTCGACGGGGCCTACACGCTTCAAAACTACGCTACGGTCTTTCAGGCGAAGAGAAATTATACGGCTCTCTTCAACAGTCTCAAGCTCGGTCTCTTCACATCGCTTTTCTCCATTCTTCTGGGGGCGCCGCTGGCCTGGCTCGTTACCAGAACCAACCTTCCTTTCGCGAAGCTCTTCAGAACACTGTTCATATTACCCTACATGATCCCGCCGTTTATCGGCGCGATAGCCTGGTCTCAGTTGCTCAACAGGCGAAACGGTTATATAAACAGGCTTATCCAGTCGATCTTCGGCATAGAAGGATACGTCTTCAACGTCAACACCATGCCGGGCCTCATATGGGTGATGACGCTCTACCTGTACCCCTTCGTGTTCATAACCGTGGCCGGGGCGCTCGAGAGGATGGACCCGACGCTCGAGGAGGCAGCAAGAACGTGCGGATCGAAGACGATGAAGATCATGCGCGATATCACCCTTCCTCTTGTCGCTCCGAGCATAGCGGGAGGAGCGCTCCTGGTTTTCGCCTCGAGCATAGCCAACTTCGGCATTCCAGCGCTCGTGGGAATGCAGGGAAGGGTCTTCGTTCTGACGACGATGATCTACTCTTACATGCACAGCGGTGGTTTCAACGGAATAGCCACAGCTTCGGCCCTGTCGATCATGTTGATGGCAATCTCCGTGGGGGCTCTACTCATAAACAACTTCTACCTCAAGAAGAAACAGTACACCCTGATATCTGGAAAGAGCATGAGGCCCAAGACGCTAGATCTGGGTGCCTGGAAGATACCCTGCCTGATCGTCGCCATCGCGATAGTCTTTGTAGCCGTCATCATGCCCTTCTTCTCCATAGGCCTGACATCGCTGCTGGATGCCTGGGGCGCCGACATAACTTGGGAGAATCTCACCTTCAGGAACTACAGGTACATCCTCTTTGAATACAAGCTCACCAAAGACGCGCTGAAGAACAGCTTCCTGCTGGCTATTTCGGCCGCGACGATCTGTATGGTACTGGGCTCTCTGATTGCCTATATAAGCGTTAAAACGAAAATAAGAGGCCGCAAGGCCCTTGAGACCATAGCGCAGATACCCTACACGATACCGGGTACGGTGGTGGCGATAGCGATGATACTGGCTTGGTCGGGCAATTACGGGGTGAACCTCTACAACACCTTCTGGATACTCCTCGTCGCTTATGTGGCACACTACGTGGCCTTCGCCGTGAGGACGACGTCGGCCTCTCTGGAACAGATACACACCTCGCTGGAAGAGGCGGCCAGGATCTCTGGCGGAAGCTGGCTCACTTCTCTGAAAGATATAGTCGTGCCGTTGATAAGGCCCGGCCTCGTGGCTGGCTGGTTTTTGATATTCATGCCGACCCTGAGGGAGTTGACGATGTCTATACTCCTCTGGGGACCCAGGACGGTCACAATAGGCGTCGCGGTGTTCGAAATGCAGGAGGCCGGATACGTGCAGATATCGGCCGCCTTTGCCACCCTGCTTCTGTTGATCGTCATAGCCGGAAACCTCCTGGTGAAGTGGCTCACCAGGGGAAAAGTTGGAATATAGAGGGGAGCGAGTCGAATGTCAAAAGTTGTTCTCAAGGGACTTTCGAAGTCATTCGGTGAAGTGAATGTCGTAAATAACATAGACCTGGAAATCAACGATCGTGAGTTTCTCTCCTTTCTCGGCCCTTCGGGCTGTGGAAAGACCACCACGTTGAGAATGATCGCCGGTTTCGACATGCCCACGACCGGGGAGATCTTCATCGGCGAGAGACTCGTCTCGTCGGTGGATAAAAAGATCTTCGTTCCTCCGGAAGAGAGAAATGTCGGCATGGTCTTCCAGAACTACGCCGTCTGGCCGCACATGGACGTCTTCAAGAACGTCGCCTACCCGCTGAAGATAAAAAAGACCGGTGCCGACGAGATGAAAGAGAGGGTGTTGAAGGTTCTCTCCATGGTTAAGCTGACAGGAATGGAGAAACGCTATCCCCACCAACTTTCGGGTGGTCAACAGCAGCGCGTCGCGCTTGCCAGGGCGCTGGTCATGGAGCCTGACGTCATGTTGCTCGACGAACCTCTAAGCAACCTCGACGCGAAACTGCGAGAGGAGATGCGCTTCGAAATAAAGGACATTCAGCGCCGAATAGGCGTCACGATCATCTACGTCACTCACGACCAGGCAGAGGCTATGGCTATGTCCGACCGGATACTCCTGCTCCACAACGCCAGAGTGCAGCAGCTCGGGACACCCAGGGACCTGTACGAGCGTCCCGAAAATCAATTCGTCGCCGACTTCATAGGCCTGATAAACTTCTTGAAGATAGACGTCGCGGACCGGGACGCTCGTACGATGGCCACTTTCACATCCTCTCCGGAGACTCCGCCTTTTGAAGTGAACCTCGAAAACACCGGAAAGAGCAGCGAGGGGGGCTTCGTTTTTGCCGTCAGGCCCGAGAACGTAAAGCTAGTCCCTCCCGATAGCAGCTCAATAAGAGGAAAAGTGACCAAGAAAGTCTATCTTGGCAATATACTCGATTACCGTGTGGCGCTGGGAAAGGAAGAGATCCGTGTGGAGGCCTCCTCCGGCGAGGAGTTCCAGCCCGGGCAGACCGTGGGACTGCGGTTTGAAAGTTACGTGCTCTTCAATTAAGATCGGGGATGTGAAGAGTTTTAAGGATTGCAGCCGTTAGCGGTTCGATCTTCATATCTCTAAACTCGGACGCGAAAAAATTCACAGGTGTGATAAAGTATAAGGGTAGCCGATTTTCAAGACCGCGGGGCGTCGAATGGGAGAGAAAAAGAAGTACTACATCATCAGCGATCTGCACATAGGCGGAGACGGGGAACTGGAGGATGTAACCTTCAAATCCGAGCTGATAAGTTTTTTGAACTCGCTGAGCGAGACCGATCGCTCCGATGAAGTCGTCGAACTGATCATCGCCGGCGATCTCTTCGGTTTCTGGGAGCTCTCCACCGTTGAAGGACCCGGTCAACTTTCCTTCGTTCTCGACAGGTACGCCGATGTCTTCGAGGCCTTCAGGAAGGCCGGGGAATCCGTCAGGATAACCTACATAGTGGGAAACCACGATCACACTGTGCTTGGCTATCCAGGTTCGAAAGAGAAGCTAGGCGAATACAACATCTTTCTGGATGAAAATCAACACCTGATGAGAGAAATCGCCGGCGAGAAGATCTGGATAGAACACGGCCACCAGCACGACAAGTTCAACGAAATCGACGAACCCGGCTCTGAACTTTGCAGACCGGCCGGCTTCTACATAACGAGATATCTCCTGTCGCTCGCCGGCCTCATATCCAGAATGGGCAGAAAGAACTGGCTGGTTAACGTTCGCTGTGTGCAGCCTTTGAACGCGTTGCCGAGATGGATGTTTTCGAGTTACTTCTATCTGGAGATGCATCCCATATTGAGGCTGGCGATCGTGCCCTTTCTCTTCTTCTTCGCGGTCAGTATAGTCCTCTTTGTTATGGGAATCCTAGATATCTTCGGGCTCAACACCGTACAGTATCTGTACGAAGACACGCTCAAATCCTTCGGCGTCGTGGGGGACGTGGTCGATACTATCATCGGAATAGATGTTTTGATGCTGATCATATTCGTTGTGGTTTCGATCCCGCTGTTCATAGTTTTCAGGGACATAAAGTCGGCACTCAAGCGGTACGGTCTCGTTTACGAGAAGAAGGAGAAGGCTGAAAAAGAGCAGGCCTACCTCGAAGGCGCGAGAAAGGTCTTCGAAAACGACGGATCGATAAGGTTCTTCATCTTCGGCCACACGCACAATCCCTTTCTCCTGAAAGACGGCGATCGTTACGTTATCAACACGGGCACCTGGCTCGAGAGGCTGGAAAGAGTGAAATCTTTCATATGGCCTTTCCCGTCGATCTTTTACCCCCGGTACGACCTGAACTACTTCGTAATAGCTCACGACGGCAAAGACACCGTCGTCGAATACCACAGGATCGACAAGGCGCCTTCCACCAAACTCACGCTCCTCCAGAGGTTTTTGATATCGTTGAGAAAAAAGCCCTCGACCATCGGAATCCCCTCGAGAACGAAAATTCAATAGACGAAATAATCTTCATCTAAGTGTGACACATATCACATACCGGAAGCTCCCTTCGAGATAGACTGTACTTGAAGGGGGAGATCTTATGATGAAGAAAAGCGCTGCAACCGCGAGAGTGATAGTGGAGATACTGTTTCTGGCCCTGTTCGTTTTTCTGCTAAGAGAGAGGAGCCTTCAGAAGTGGTTCCTGATATTCGGAGGCGGACTGGTCGCATCGCTGGTTTTCGGGCGAATCTACTGCGGCTGGATCTGTCCCATGGAGACACTATTCAGACCAATCGACTGGCTTTACTCAAAGCTCGGAATCAAACGCTTCAAGACACCCAAACTCTTCAGGGGAAGCGCCTTCAGGTGGATTGTTCTCGCTCTGTTCCTCTTGCTCATGGTCGCCACCAGACTCTTCCATCTGAAAGTTAACCTGCTTCTCTACATAACGGCGCTGTCGGTACTGGTTACTCTCTTCTTTGAAGAGGAGTTCTGGCACAGATGGATCTGTCCCTTCGGTACGCTCCTGTCGCTCTTTTCAAAGCGACCGTTGTTCGGGATGCGCGTCAAAAAACCGACCTGCGTCTCCTGCGGCATCTGTCAGCGTGTCTGCCCCGTCGATGCCATAGAAAGGGAAGAGGATGGAATGAAGATCGACACGTCGGAGTGTCTGGTCTGCCTGAAATGCGGCGAGAAGTGCCCGAAGCTTTCAATAAACTATTCAAGATCAGACCGGTAAGAAACGGTGAAAGGCTCTTCCGATGACTTGACAATCACAATTCCCACCGGGAAATATGGTTTCATCTTTGCAATAAATCGAGGGAAAAATGGTACGATTGCCATATAGTTCGTCTTTCGGGAGAGGATAACTTGGACCGCAGTTATCAGGACAATTCAATAAACGCGTCGCAGGCTCTTATAGAGAGGATAAAGGAGCTGAACTGTCTTTATACTCTCTCCCAGCTTCTCGCCGATTCCAGAACTGTAGAAGAGGCCGTCAGGGCCGTTCTACAAACTCTTCCCCCGGCTTTTCAGTTTCCCGACAGTGCGATTTCACGGGTACTAATAGACGGTCGGGTTTATTCTTCGAGAGAGGAATGGTTCCCCGACAGATCTATCCGGTGCAAACTGACTATCGAAGGCCGTGAAGCCGGTTGCGCAGAGGTTTCTTATTCTCCCGCCGGAAGCGGCCGGTCTCTGGAGTTTCTGCCCGAGGAGGAGAAGCTTCTCGCGACGGTCGCGCGAGATCTTGGAAGCACGATAGAACGAGTGGAGTTTTTCAACGAACTCACAGAGAGCAAAGAAAGGCTGAGTTTCGCGATAGAGGCGAGCAGGGAAGGAGTCTGGGACTGGAACGTCGAGACGGGAGAGGTTTACTTCTCGCCAAGATGGAAAGAGATGCTGGGCTATTCCGACTCTGAGATAGAGAACAGGTTAGATGAGTGGGAATCGAGAGTCTTTCCGGGCGACCTGGAAAAAGTCGAAAGAGAACTGCAGAGATGTCTGAACGGCGAGATCCCCTATTACGAGGCCGAGCACAGAGTCATGACCAAAGACGGCTCTTACAAATGGATTCTCGACCGCGGTAAGGTGGTTCTTCGCGATGCTCAGGGCAGAGCCTTGAGGATGGTGGGAACTCACACCGACCTCACCGAACACCACAGGATCGAGGAAGAGCTGAGGCGGTACAACAGAGCCCTTTCCTTCCTGAGTGAGGTCAACCAGTTCCTGGTACGTGTGACCGACGAGGAGGAGCTTCTCAAAGGAACGTGCGACATCGCCACGAAGTTTGGCGGTTATGCCCTCGCCTGGATAGCCTACAAAGTTCCCTCCAGAAGCGACTTGAAGCCGGTTGTCTCGAGTGGTCTGGCAAGCACGTATCCAGGGAAGATCAGCGTCACCTTCGACGAAAGCGAGCTGGGAAGGAGCGCTGTCGGCACGGCGGTGAGGACCGGCACGACCATTATAAAGAGCTCGATCGATAAAAGCCTGGAATACTCGCCCTGGAAAAATATGATCGACAGTTACGGGCTCAAGTCGGCGATATCGCTTCCCTTGAAGATAGAAGGGGAGACCATCGGCGCCCTCAACATATACTCCTCCGATGAAAACGCCTTCGATCAAGAGGAAGTTCATCTTCTGGAAGAGCTTTCAGGAGATCTCTCCTACGGGATTCTCTCGCTGCGGAACAGGAAGAAGCTGGAGCACCTGAACAGAGTTCTTCTATCTATAAGGAGCATAAACCAGCTTATAGTGAGAGAAGAGGACAGGGGTACACTCATCAGGAAGATAACCGACCTCCTCGCCGGACTCAGGAGTTACGACAAATCTCTCCTCGTTATTCTGGATGAGAACATGAAGGTCGTCGACTGGTCCAGTTCGGGATTCGAAGGAGCGAAGCTCGAGAAGGTAGAGATGGCCTTGAGAGAGAACCTGCTTCCGCCCTTCTTAACCCGGGTTTTAACCAGCGAAGAGGTTTTGATGATCCCGAACGAGGAGTATCGCAGATCCAACCTCTCCGGTGACGACCAGACCGGACATGCGGTTCTATTGAAGAGTTTGAAGAGTAGCGATAGAATTTCCGGCTTCATCGCCGCCATCATGCCGGAGAACTTTTCACAGGACCTCGAAGAGAGGTCGCTCTTTGGAGAGATAGCCAACGACATAGCCCTGGCCATAAGTAAGATCGAATTGAAAAACGAGAGAGAGAGTCTTCAAAAGAGATTCGCACTCTTCATGGACAAATTTCCCGGAGCCGTTTTCATGCAGGACAGAGATCTCAGGCTCAGCTATTTCAACAAGTACATGGAGAAGTATTTCGGGCTTGACGGCGGCTGGCTTGGAAAGGGCGCGGATCAGTTCCTCTCAGGTGAATGGGGCAGATCCATGCTGGGGGATGCCAGAAAAGTCCGGCCCGGCGAGAGTATTTCCGAAGAGTTAATGGCCAGATGTACCGACGGCAGGGACAGGATCTTCTTCGTGCAGAAGTTCCCGATCTCCTCCGGGAGCGATACTCCCACGATCGGCGGCATCGCTCTGGACATAACCAACAGGAAGCTCTCCGAGATCATGGCGACCCGGCTTGGCAGAGTGCTCGACTGGTCGGCCAACGAGATCTTCGTTTTCGACCACGAAACGCTCCGTTTTCTGCTGGCAAACCATGGCGCGATAGAAAACACAGGCTATTCGATGGATGAATTGAAGGAGATGACACCGCTCGATCTCAAAAAAGAGACCTCGCCCGCCGAGTTCAAAAAGATCATCGATTACCTGAAAAAAGGTGAGAACCGCTCGGTGGTCTTCGAAACCGTTCACACGAGAAAGAACGGTTCGAAGTATCCCGTCGAGGTACGTTTGCAACTTCATGACGACAACATGGGAAAAGTCTTCGTGGCCGTGATAGTCGATATAACTGAAAGGAAAAAGGCAGAAGATTCTGTCAGGAGAAGTCTCGAGTCTCTCATAAAGACTCTCTCGGTTCTGGTCGAATCTAGGGATCCCTACACCTACGGTCACCAGAAGCGGGTGAGCGAACTGGCTACCGCTATCGCTGCCAGATTGTTCGCAGATGATACCCAAGGAAAGGACAAAATCGAGTCGGTGAGGGTGGCGGCGCTGCTGCACGATATAGGGAAGAACGCCGTGCCGACCGAGATACTCACCAAGCCGATTCAGTTGAACAAGATCGAATTCGAACTGGTGAGGGAGCATGCCAGACAGGGATACGAAATCCTGAAAGATGTTTACTTTCCCTGGCCGATCGCAGAAATAGTCAGGCAACACCACGAGAGGCTGGACGGCTCGGGTTATCCCGATAAGCTCACCGGCGACTCGATATGCCTGGAGGCCAGGATAATCGCCGTGGCCGATGTCGTGGAAGCGATGTCTTCCCACAGGCCGTACAGGGCAGCGCTCGGAATCGATGCGGCTCTGGAGGAAATAAGAAAAAACGCAGGGCGGCTTTACGATACTACCATCGTAAAGGCCTGCCTGGAGGTCTTCAAAGAGGGCTTCGAGTTCAGCGACTGAAGGCCGTCTTCAGGTACGATTTCACCAGCCCGGCCATCCCCGACAGGAAACGCGCCGTTATAATGTCCAGCTCTTTCGTCTCTCTCTCTCGAGAGACTTCGTCGAAGTAAGCCCTGTCACCCCTAAATCCGTCGAGAGTGTCGAATCCCTCTCCAGCGACCGTCCTTATGCTGGACTGAAGATCTTTCACCAGCCTCAGGCCGCGTCTTCTGGCCTCTACGGCCAACTTTCCCGTGTCGCTGAGGCCATGTGAGAGAGCCGCCAATCGGATGGCCTCCAGAAACGGCCCGTACCCACGCCAGAGCCGGTAACCCGTGTACCTGTCGTGGAATTTGTGGTAGTTGCTTATCTTTCTGAACTGTTTTCTATAGGCGAGCGGGATCATGAGGATATCTCCCGTGGTTCCGGGGGAGGTGTGGTATGGCGTACCGCTGTCCTGGAGGTAATGCACGGTACGGGCCATGAACCTGAAGCCCCAGTAGCGATCGCCCCTTTCGAAGGCGATCCGGCTTAGTCTGTCGAAGTATTCGACCATTTCCGTTACCCTTCCAAAGCGCAGCCCCATGTGGAACTCTTCGTGGCGCCAGGCCTGGCTTGAACCCATGAGTCTTTGCAGTGGCGAGAGCGCCATTTTTCCATCCATTCCGAAATCCGGCTCGTAAGAGTAGACCGTGAGAATCTGCCACACCGGCGCCCGCCCATCGACAGGTTTGCAGTTATCGAAGAAGGGACGATAAAGCTCATGGTCGGAATCAACCATGTACTGCTCGCCTAGATAATCCTCGAAAGCGCTTCGGGCAGGGTTGTACGGTCCGGGATCGACGGAGGCGTAGGAGTAGGGAGTTATTTCTACCCTCTCGTTGACGTAGTCGCTCTCCAGATCGAGACAATAATAAGTCAGCGCGTCGTGACCGTCCATTTTAAGCTCTTATCACCCAGGCGCTCTCTCTGGAGAAGTAGAGTTCCGTCTCTCTACCCACTACCGGCAGCTTTCGCTCGATCGGGTTGAAGGTAACCGCGTTTATCTTTCTACCGTCGGACAGCTCCAGTTCGTATTCGACGTTCGAGCCGAGAAAGACGTACTTCAACACCTTTCCGCTCAAAGAATTGATCCGCTCTTCCTTTCGGTCCGACAGCGACTCGGGCCGCAGCACCACCCTGGCCGGCTCGCCTGGCACAAGCTCGGTTCCCCTCTTTCCGATTATCATGTTGCCGGTCGCTCCTACCGAAACGACTACGGTATCGCCATCGACGGATTCCACAGTCCCGTCGATGAAGTTGACCCGGCCTATGAAATCGGCGACGAAGCTGTTTTCGGGACGGGCGTATATATCGAACGGACTGCCGATCTGCATGACCTTTCCCTGATTCATGACAACTATCACGTCCGATATGCTCATGGCCTCGACCTGATCGTGCGTAACATAGACGCTCGTGATATTCACTTCCTGCTGAATACGCCTTATTTCCAGCCTCATCGTTTCCCTCAGCTTCGCATCGAGATTAGAAAGAGGTTCGTCGAAGAGTAAAACGCTTGGTTCCATGACCAGGCTCCTGGCCAGAGCCACCCTCTGTTGCTGACCGCCGGACAGTTGATCCGGCCTCCTTTTTTCAAGACCCTTAAGCCCCACCAGATCGGTCATCTCGATAATCTTTCTCCTCATCTCGGAGCGATCCAGCCTTTTCAGTTTCAGGCCGAAGGCGATGTTTTCCTCCACCGTCAGATGAGGGAAGAGCGCGTAACTTTGAAAGACCATCGAAATGTTTCGCCTGTTAGGGGGGAGGTTTGTCACATCCCTCTCATCGAGAAGAACCCTTCCACTGGTTGGGACCTCGAAACCTGCGATAATTCTAAGCGTGGTAGTCTTTCCACAACCCGACGGGCCGAGCAATGTCACTAACTGCCCCTTTTCGATCACCTGATCGAAGTTATCTACGGCTACAGTCTCCACACCGTAACTGGTGAAGACCTTTCTCACGTTTTTCAGAATTAAACTCATAGCATCACCCCTGTCCCATGCTTTCACTTCCGGAAAGACTGACCTTGTTCTTGAGGAAAATCTTCAACACCAGTATGAAGGCCATTATCATCGCTATCAGTATCACAGAGAAGGCGCAGGCCTCCGAAAGACGGCCGGAATCGCTCTGACTGAGAATCTGAACAGTTATCAGATTCCACCGGGCCGATACCAAAAAGATAGCAGCACTTATGGCGGTCATCGCCCGGACGAAGGCGAAGACCAAGGCTGAGAAGAAGGCGGGAACTATCAGAGGTAGCGTAACTCTCGTGAAGACCTGACGGTTATCCGCACCCAGCGTGTAGGCGGCTTCTTCGATCGCCGGATCGACCTGGTTGAGCAGGGCCACCCCCGATTGGATACCGACGGGGACGTATCTGAAGACGAAGTTCAAAACCAGGATCGCCAAAGTCCCGGTGAGCAGAAAGGGCTTCGTGTTGAAAGCCAGGATGTAGCCTATGCCAATAACCGTTCCGGGAACGGCGAAACTTAACAGGGATGTGAACTCCATGAGCTTTCTGCCGGGAAATAGCTTTCTGACCAGCAGAAAGGCGATCACCATTCCCAAAAGCGCCGAAATGGGCGTAGATGTGAAGGCGATGATAAGGGTATCCTTGATAGCTTCGAGGCCGACGTCAAAGACGTACCTGAAGTTCTCCAGCGTCAGCGTGTTGTTCATGCCCCAGGCCTTTACAAAGGCCCCCCAGAAGATCGTGGCGTAGATAGTCAGAGTGAAAGCTGCCATCAGCATGCAGAGTGAGAAGAGCAACCACTTAACCGGTCTGTTCACACTCTTGAGGACCGAGGTGGTCGGTTTTCCGGTGACGGTCACGTACTTCTTCTTTCCGACCCAGTACTTCTGAATTATGAAGGCGACTATCGAAGGGAATAAGAGCCACACAGCGAGCGCCGCGCCCCCGCGGGTGTCGTACATCCCCGTTATCTGGAGATAGGCCTGCACCGATAGCACCGGGAACTTACTGCCGGCCAGTATCAGAGGGTTGCCGAAATCGGCCAGCGATTCTATGAACAACACCAACATCGTGCTGGCGATGCCGGGAATAGACATGGGAAGTATAACCTTGCGGAAGGCCTGCCAGCGGTTGGCGCCCAGGTTGAAGGCCGCATCCTCCAGCGTCGGGCTTATCGTCCCTATGACACCGTCGAGCGTGATGAAGGCGACCGGGAAGAAGCAGACCACCTGGGCCATCATAAGTCCCCAGAGGCCATAAACGGGAAAGTTCCGGATACCGAATATCCCGGCTGTTATGAATCCGTTGAAGCCGAACAGCATGATTATCGACAGCGCCCCTATGAAGGGCGGAAAGACTATCGGGAGAACGGCCACCGTTCTGAAGAACCCTTTCAGGGGGATGTCCGTTCTGTTGATGGTGTAGGCGAAAATGTAACCGATCAGCATTCCGAAAAAGGCCGTTAGCCCGGCGACGAGGAGGCTGTTGAAAAAGCCCTGCCTCATGTACCTGTTGGAGAAGGCCTTCGTGTAGGCGCTTAGATCGAACTGTCCGTTTTTATCTATGAGACTCGCGGAGAAGACCTTGAAAATCGGATAGACTATGAATATCGCCAGCGCGGCAAAGATGATTATTATAGTTAAAAGCAGAACCGGGTCCTTTAGAAGATTGAGCAATCTGTTCCTGGTCTCTTCACTCCTGAAAGCCACAAACGCTCCCTCCCCGACATACTTCGAAATCGCCATTAACCTGTACGTGAGGGCGAACAGGAGCTCGCCCTCACGGTTTGGTTCATGAAATCAAATTGACCGGGAGCTCTGGAGTTCCCGGAAAGTCTCTCAATCATTGAATCAGTAAGGAAGAACCTCGTCAATCCATCTCTCGATGAGTCTAGTTTTGTTTTCGGCCGCCCAGACCGGATCGACCGGTAGCAACTTGATGGTCGAGAGCGGCTGAAGGCTGCCGAAATCGACGTCCGATCTTATCGGGTAGAAATAGGTCTGCTGGTTCACGATCTGCTGCTGACCGGCTTTCGATACGACCCAGTCGATCAATTTCTGCGCGTCGGTCAGATTCCTGGCACCCTTGAGTATCGATACGGAGGCCACTTCGTATGGAACTCCCTCTTTGGGGAAGACGACCTTTACGGGGTAACCCTGTTCCATGAACTGGAAGAAGGCCGGTGTGAACTGGATGCCCATCGCGACCTGTCCCGGTCCTACGGCCTTAGACGGCCCGGTGCCGCTCTGGGTGTAGGTCTGTATGTTTGGCGCCAGCTTTTTGAGATAGTCGATCGCACCGTCCTCACCGTAGATTTGAATAAGTCCTGTAATGAGACTGTAGGCCGTTCCGGAGGATTGTGGGTTGGGGTACTGGATCATTCTGCTCAGGCTGGTCGAGAGGATATCTTCCCATGTTACGGGCATCGAAGCTTTGATCTGTTCCAAAACGGCGGTGTTGATTCCGATCCCCAGAGGATTCATGTAGATCGGGTGATAGTAGCCTTCAACATCGTAGAACTCCGGAGAAACTCCGTACACGCTCAGAGTCTTGTAAGGCTGGGTGAGACCGCGTTCCTTGGCTATTATGTGGTTTTCCAGCGGCGCGCCGAACCAGACGTCGGCCTGCGGGTTGTTAACCTCGGCCTCGATCCTGGCCAGTGCCGGGCCGGAAGAGAGGAAGACGAAGTCGACGCCTACTCCCGTCTCCTCGACGAAGGCGTTGAGGATCTTCCTGGCGTTCGCCTCATCGACACTAGAGTACACGACCAAATTCGCAAGGGTTACAGCAACGAGCATTAAAAAAAGAGATAAGATAAGAACACGTTTCATGATTTACACCTCCTAATTCGCTTGAATATATTTTAGCATCGACGACCTTAAGAGAAGAAGATCCGGAGGCTGTCAACATTCCCCGGCCATCACACGAATTAAGCAAACGATTCTGTGCGATAATCGAAGATATATATCTATAACCGCTCTCCATCGCCTTTGAAACTACTAAATCACCTGCATTCGGAGTATGAAACTGCAATTTCATAGTGCTACTATATTGAAATAATAGTTTCATTAGTTTCCCGGGTTTCGAATTTGATAGGCCAAGGAAACTCCTTTTTTTGCCGGAGGTACCGGATGGTTTCAAAGAAGATCTCGGAAATGATGGGTCAATTTTCGCC
>NZ_DAOSEH010000043.1:0-18557 GCF_035363035.1 Mesotoga sp.
ATCTCATAGACGGAAAAAAGATCGTGATAGTCAAGGGTGCCTTCGATGTTCTCTCCGGCAGATGTGTCGAAGGTAAGACACGTGAGGCGCGCGAATATGTCGATCGGATGGGCCGCGATGCCCTGAGAGTTCTTGCGGTGGCTTTCAAGGAGATCGACGAAGTACCGGCCGAACCGGAACCCGAAATCCTGGAGAGCGGTTTGACCTTCATGGGACTGGTCGGTATGATCGACCCGGCCCGACCCGAAGCGAAAGAAGCAGTCGCGCTGTGCAGAAAGGCCGGTATAAAACCGGTTATGATAACCGGTGACCACTCGCTCACGGCATCTGCCATAGCCAGGGAACTGGGAATACTGGACGATGGCGACGAAACAGTAACCGGAAGCGAGTTGTCGGCGATGACCGAAAGCGAACTCAAAGAGAGAGTCGGAAAGATCTCTGTGTATGCCAGAGTCTCACCCTCCGACAAAATTCGTATAGTCCGGGCCTGGCAAGAGCGGGGAGAGATCGTCGCAATGACCGGCGACGGCGTGAACGACGCTCCGGCTCTTAAGGCAGCCGATATCGGCTGCGCCATGGGTATCACCGGTACCGACGTGGCCAAAGGGGCGGCCGATATGACCCTGACGGACGACAACTTCGCGACAATAGTCGAGGCGGTGAAAGAGGGGCGGGGCATTTACGACAATATAAGAAAAGTGGTCGGCTTCCTTCTTGGAACGAATATCGGGGAGATACTCACCGTTTTCTTCGCCATGTTGCTGTGGAGAGAAGCGCCTCTGCTATCGATGCAACTTCTCTGGATCAATCTGGTAACCGACAGCCTTCCGGCTATAGCGCTGGGTATGGAGCCTGTGGAGAACGACGTGATGAATCGAAGACCGAGGCGAAGAAGGGAAAACATCTTTGCGAACGGGCTCGGCGTACAGGTTTTGCTACAGGGAATGCTGTTTTCCGCCCTCACTCTCATGGGATTCATTATAGGACGCATGACAGGCGATATAGCGACCGGACGTACCATGGCTTTCCTTGTGCTTTCACTGACTCAGGTGGTACATTCATTCAATATGCGTTCCAGTCGTTCCCTGTTCAAAATCGGCCCGTTCACCAACAGAACCCTCACTCTGGCCGCGGTTGTGTCGTTCGCGATGATAGCTCTTGTTTCGTTTGTGCCGCCTCTGGCGACCATCTTCGGTCTGACGACGCTTAGCTATGGTCTGTATCTGGTCGCCGCCCTGCTGGCTTTCGTACCGCTGCCTGTACTTGAAGCGACCAAAATGATCAGTCTGGTAAGGCACAGGAAGTGAGCGTTTCGCGACCGAAGAATCCTTCAATACGGCTTTCACTTAACAGAGGCGAGAAATCGCCTCTTTTCTCTTTTACACAAGAGTTTTACTGTGTTCATCCCCATTGCGGCACACCCGTAGAGATTCGTACCGCCGACGGAGTGGCCGATCACAAAGAAGTTCTTCAGGCTCTCGAGTGTCAAAGGCCTGTTTAAAAAACCCCTGAGCGTATCTTTGAGGCGGAAGTCTTCTTTCCGGCCAAAGCCCTGACCGTTGGCGGTGTATCTTTTCGTAGTCATCGGCGTGGCCACGTCGATGACCTCCACCGCATCGCCAAGACCCGGGAAGACTCTGTCAAGAATCTGTATGGTGTTCCCGGATATCTTTCTCTTTTCATCTTCGTAAGCCTGTCTGTCTTTGTAAAGCTTTTCCCAGTAAGAGTAACTGGTGTCGTACATGACCTTAAGGGCAGTCTTCCCTTTCGGAGCCATCGAGGGATCGTAGCCGTAATTAAGGATGCTGAGCATTTCATGTTTCTCCCCGGCTATTTCAGGGGGTCTGTCTGGAAAGAACGCTATCGAGTTCGGCACCTGAGAGAGGTCCATGCCCACTCCCAGCGACACATGGATCGCCATCATCATTCTATCTATCGGCCGGGAGTACATCGAACGTAACCGGTCGGTCAGATATCTATCGTCCAGGAGCTTCATGAAAGTGTCGTAGCCGTAGATGTCGGAAATAACGTAATCGGCAGTGATTTTCTCTCCGCTCTCGAGTTGAACTCCCGTTGTCACACCGTTATCGGTGAGCACCTTCTCGACCCGGGTCCCATACCTGAGCTCACCCCCCAGCGAGAGGAAACGCTTCTCGACGGCCCTGGAAAACTCGTAAGACCCTCCAGCGTAACGCCCGTACATTTTCCGGCTGGAACCGGCCATGACCGCCAGGTGGAGAGTGAGCGGGATGTTCTTCCAGCCGTATTGAATAACCGGGAAAAACTTTTTCAGAATTGGGCTGGAGAACCTTTCGGCGAACTTATTCATGCTCTCCCTCGAGTACTTGCCGCTTTTCATGAGCGTGGGGATATTCTTCAGCCAGTCGCGGAATTTCCAGAAACCAACTTCCATGAGTTCGATCCTGGAAAGAAGCTTTATGCCCTTTATGTACTGCTCGATAGTATCCGAGTCCTCAGGGGCAAGGCGTTTCATCTCTTCTTCCAGCCTATTGGTATCGTAATAGACTGTGAACTCTCTTCCCGATTCATCGATCACCTTCACCAGTTCTTCAGGAAAGAAGGCCTCAGCAGGCGCTGCCCCGAGATCGCTCCACATTTTGTAAAGAGCCGTTTCTGGCTTCAGACCTGCAAGATGGCGGATGCAGCCGTCGAAAGTGAAGCCGTCGCGATTCCAGGAAGTACAGAGCCCGCCCGCCCTTTCGCCGCTTTCAAGTACGGTCGTCTGAAAACCGTTAAATCTGGCATAGCATCCGGCGGCGAGGCCACCTATTCCTGCGCCGATAACGATTACCTTCGACATTTCAATCCTCCATTATCTCGCGCTTCTTAAGATCGGTCGCATCAGCGATGCTGGTGTGCAAAAACTCCGTTGCGCCCCTTGCTTTTGGCCCTGTACATGGCGACGTCGGCGAGTTGATTAAGATCTCTGGCGCTCATGCCCTCCCGCCACTGTGCGACACCGATACTCAAAGTTATTTTCGGACCACCGCCTTTTTTCGTTGACGATAGATCTCTTTGAAATCTTTCCACTATCCTCTCGCCCACCAGTCTGGCCCGTTCAAGATCGGTCTCTGGAAGTATTATAGCAAACTCATCTCCCCCCACGCGAGAACAGATATCGGTGCTTCTCGTGTAGAGCTTGATCTTTCTGGCCGCCACCTTGAGAGTTTCGTCGCCCACATTATGGCCGAACTCATCGTTGATCTCTTTGAATGAATCGACGTCTATTATCATCAACGAGAGAGGTTTCCCGGAAAAACGACTCTTTCTGATCAGTGAGTTCAATCTGGCATCGTGATACCTTTTGCTGTGGAGACCTGTGAGGTAATCGATACTCAGGGCGGTTGATCTATCTATGACCAGCCTGTTCAATATGTAAGTTCCCAGCAGCGCGATCAGAAGAAATGTGAAGATTATCAGCTGTCTGATTCTGTTGAGCAAATTCTCTATATACTCGAAGGAGAAATCTACCCCCACGACCCCGACCACTTCGTCCTTCGATCGATCCACTATAGGAGCGTAACCGGTCACGAACATTCCCCAGAATTCCCAGTTTACGATATCCGTAGCTCCCGTTATGCACTCTTTAAAGACCCTAAGCTCAAACTCGCCCATGCTATCTACCGTTCCTATGGGAGAGAAGAGTCCGCTCTGCGGATCTTCACCGTCTATCAAATAAACAATCTCAGAGTCGGACAGCTTCTTTTCGGCGAAAATGAAGGTCGCGCCAGTGTTTTTCTTCAATTCTCTGAATAGAGATTGCATCCTGTTGTAATAATCGGTATCGTATTCCTGCAGATCATAATCCTCGACTTCCGCCAGCGCGATGAAAGGATCGATATCCTGCTCTATGAATTTGGCTGCGGTAAAGGCTATGTTCACGGCATTGTTTCCAAGCTCGTAAACAATGAGATCGCGGATGCTGTCATAAAGAAAGTACCCGGATAAGGACAAAAAAACCGCTATCACAACAAAGATAAAGAGCCACGTTAGAAGCAGTCTGTTCTTAAAGCTTCTTGCATACAGGTCCACCTTCGTTTTTTCTTTCTCATCAGGGGTTCCTGTTGAAGAGCCCATCGCTTCATCATCTCCTGCAAGTTTTGAGTTTGTCACTTAAAACATACAAGTTGATCACATCGCAATAAATATACTACCGATGGGCTCAAATGTCCATGAATATATTTATTAAACTTAAGACAACCCGAAACTAATGAATCAAATGTATCAATCATATTTATTGTTCTAACAAATCGAATATAGCAACATCGAATTATTCAACCACCCCCGCCTTCCGCACCGCGGGCGGACAGTAGAGCGGATCGAGCCCTTCAGGCAGCGGGATGTAGATTCGCATCGTTATTTTAAATTTCCCATCAGGTGTCGGAAGCCAGTTGGATTCTTTCGACTCGCCGGGAGATTCGTGCTGTAAGTACAGCACCAGCGAGCCGTCCTCGCCATATGTCAGTTCAGATCGATCGCCGATCGAGTATCTGTTAAGAGGGTTATCGACCAGGAACTGCTCTTCGTCGTACATGGTGATCGACCAGAAGCCTTTCGGATCCACCGGGGGCAACTGCTCTTTGGCGAAGTTTATCACATAGTTGTATCTGGAAGCGTCGAGTGGTTCTCTATCGCTGTCATACAAGCAGTTCGGATAGAAAGTCTCTTCAAGATCGTTTCCGTAAAGCCCGATGTGGGCAGCCGTTGCCCTTATCAGATACAGGCCATGCATCCTCTCTCTGCTTCCGAAGATCCTCTCCGACAGGGACCAGCCGTCCTTTACGATCCCTATCTCTTTTTCCATCGCACTGATTTCGTCGCGAGCTTCAGCAATTGCCGATTCTATTGCCTCCAGCACCGGTTCGGTGAGATTATCGGGGTCGAAGGGATAGTCCGGACCGATTCCGATTTTCGAGAAGCTCTGGATCAAGGCCTCCTCGGAGGGGTGAATCTTGAGCTGTCCGAGCAAGAAGTTGAAATAACCGATAAAACCGGCAGAATCGGCCACAGTCTGATCGAAGGGGGGCAATTTTACTGCATGAAGCTCCTCAAGGGCCGGAGTCCCGTAGTAATTGCTGAGAGGCTGCAACAAATACTGCTGCTGTATTTCGAGAACCCTCTGGAGATCCCCGGGCAGTTCGCTGTCAACACCCGTTCTCACTATGCAATAAACGTAGTTTCCCTCGCTGTAGAATACCTCATCTATACCCGGGGGGGTTTCTCCTTCCCAGCAAGGGCTTACGATCATCACAGTCTTCGCGTCGGAACCGGTGGCCCTCGTCCCCACGTACGCCAGGTTGTGAGTGTACATATCAACCAGCTGGAAGGAGTAGTAGCGGTCGGTGATCTCCGGAATAGAGATAACTATGGGCTCGGTAGAGAGTTCCAGCCATATCATTGAGTATATCGTATCGTTGTTCGGACGGACTATTAGTCTGTTCTGGGGGCCGTGCAACCTATTGAAATGAGTGAACCTGTTGAACCCTCCGAACTGCAAAACCTGAGTGGACATAGTTCTGTAATTCTCGAGCATCGGATAGGCGAAAATGTAAGCTTGCCTGGCGATCGCTCGGGCCTCGGCTGGATCACGTGTGAGCTCAGGCTGAAACGAATAGATTGTTGAGATTAACGCCAGTAAAATAAAGCAGGTTAATATTGTTCTCTTTGAAGACATTGAAAATCCCTCCCCTTTGTTGTAGATAGAACTATCAGACGATCTTGAAGAACAATTTGAAGTCTCCACTTATTCAAAGTCCGACCGGAATGTGTAGGAGTTGATATGTCAATCAATTATATAAAATCGAAGCCAAATCAGTCCTGTGTGCAAACTTTCAATAAATTCAATTTACACAGTTCTGCTCAACGGATAGCCGTACAACTTATACCTTTCGAGTTAAATACAAGAGGCATACATATGTCGTACTTTCTGCAAACGGCTGTTATTGAGGTCATCTTTGCTTCCGAGAGAATCTGGATTATCTTCTCGATTGAGTACTTTTTCCCTTTCATTTTGGTTCGCCTCCCTTAGTAAGTCTATCATTTACTTTGTCTCGTTTTAGGGGAGCAGACCAATCGTCGTTGAATAAACACGGCGTGGTAACTCTTCTATATATGCTCTGTACGGCCGTCTTTGGAACGATATGGAGGGAGGCAGGTTCTTTTTGAATCTTGAAAAAAGAGCCCGCGGCGACACACAGGCGGACTCTTCTCGGTTTTTGGGAAGCTTTTCAAATGGTGTGCTTAAAACTCTTCGCCGGTGAGCGACACCGGTTGAACGCCGGTAAAAAAGCTGTAATTGAGCGCCAGATATGGCCTGGCGAAGGGAACCGCGCTGAATGGTTCGAGTATCCAGTAACCGGCGAACCCCCCATCCAGCATGAATTTGCCGATATAGGAGCCAAAGCCTATCCTTGAATAGAGAGGTGTGCCTTGAGGCTTTCTGGAGCCTTCGATTATCTGGAAAAGATGGCTCAGCGACCAGTACAGTTGCAGCCGTACGTAGAAGTTGTTGAAGACGCCCGGCGTGGCGACCAATCCGATGGAGGAGTGGTCGAGAATGCTGTACCCCTTCACCACGAAGCTGGACCAGTTGAAGGAGAAGATGTAGGACTGCACCACTCCCCTGATTAGAGGCGTGCCCACCGACAGCTCGGCGAAGACCGGCGTCTCCAGCGAACCTGAGGACATGTCAAGATTGAAACCTATTCCCACGTTGAACGCGATAGAAAACACCATGGCCGATAGTACCAGTACCGGAATTAGCAGCAACTTTTTCACTTCGAAACCCCCTTCAAAATGAGTTGTTTCCGCCTTCGTGGTAACCCGTCGAGAAGATCGTAGGAAGATCGAACTCCCTTTTCTCGACCTTTATTCCCCAGATTTGCGTGTAGCTTTTCTTACCTATCACAAGCCCTCCGGCCATGTCGTTCTCGACTCTCTTCATACCCCTCTCGAAAGCCTCGTCGGAGATCAGTCTGAGGGCGGAGTAAGCCCTTTCCCTGTACTGTTCGTAATGCTGGCTTTTGAACTCGAAAGTGGTCTTGACCTTGGTCGTGTAGATCCCCTCGAAGCCTGCCTGTTTCATGGCGCTCATTATGGCCGAGTTGCCAGGGTATCTCTTTCTGTCGATTTCCAGCACCTCGGGGAAGTAATGTGTCAGTGTTCTGTCTTCGATATCCTGACAGGAGTCCGTGACGGTTAGGGCGCTGCCGTCGTACATAAGGACTCTGTAACTCTCTCTGAAGAGGTTGTCCAGTTCGGAGAGGTAGTGGACCAGGTTTATATTGAAGACGAAGTCGAAACTGCCGTCACCGTAAGGAAACGGTTCCTGCGCATCGCTAACGATAAACTCAAGGCTCGAGTTCTTTCTTTTCGCTTCTTCTATCATGTTTTGACTTATGTCGAAGCCGTAACCGCGGGCGTTGAGAAGCTCGGAAAGTATCGAAAGGTAATCTGCAGGTCCGCATCCCGCTTCTAGAATGTTATCGGCGTAACGCACTCTGTTGAAGATATGCTCGACCAATTTTTCGTTGGGATATCTGAACTGCGAATATGTCTGCGCTATCCGGTCGAACGGAAAAGCTTTATCGTTTCTGTTCATTCAATTCACCTCTAGCTTATAGTGTAACAGAATTGCGGGTTCAAAGAATTGGAATTGGAGTGTCTTTCCGACCACGATTCTGATCTCTATCTCCTTAATCATTGTATAATCAACACGAGGGATCGGCTCTCTTTTTCATTCTTAGTATATTTCTGTTTGTTTATAACATTATCCAGGGGAGTGGTATGAATGTCTTCAAGCATTGTTATCGTAACCGGCATGTCGGGCGCCGGCAAGTCTTCGGCCATAGACGTGCTGGAGGATTTCGGCTTCTTCTGCATGGATAACGTTCCCCCGACTATGATCGAGCAACTCGTAGGTATGATAAACGAACACTCGGTTGAAAAAAGCGCCTTCGTCATGGATATAAGGACGGCGAAAAAGTTCGGGGGGATGGATAAGCTTCGCAAAAGCCTGCTTGCTTTGAAAGATAGGGGGGTCAACATACTCTCTATCTTTCTCGACGCGGATGACGACGTACTGTATTACCGGTACCAAAAAACCAGGAGGGCTCATCCCCTCCAGGAGGAACAGGAACTGGAAAAGGCGATACAAAAAGAGCGGAGTATCATGAATCAGTTGAAAGACCACTGCGATTATATTCTTAACACCTCAACCATGGACATGAAGGAAATGAAGGAAGCCATAATCTCCATCATCCGTAACCGCGGCTACAAACTGCCACCTATGAAGGTCGAGATCGAAAGCTTCTCTTACAACCAGGGCATACCGCACGACGCAAACCTAATCTTCGATGTCAGGTTCCTTCCCAATCCCTACTACCACGAAAACCTCACGGAGCTGACCGGAATGGACAGGGAGGTCCAGGAATATCTGGAGACCTTTCCCGGACTCGAAAAGTACTTCCAAGCCGTTCTCAACCTCTGTAAAATGACCATCGAAGGCTTCGCCGGAAGCGGGAGAAACTCGGTCAAAATAGCGGTGGGATGCACCGGCGGCCGACACAGGTCAGTATATATCGCCGAAAGACTCTACGAGGCTCTGAAATCACCGGACCTGAAACTCTCGATAGACCACAGAGAACAGAAAAAACACCGTAACAACAGCGAGATTTAAAGGATAGTGGGAAAAGGTCATCGGGAGTTCTACAGCGTTCTTAGACGTTAGAGGGCTACCAGAGACTAGAGGTGACAGGTTAAGGAGGATCTTCGCCGGAATTGTTGTGAACCAATCGGCGCGGTGAAAGTCTTATAAACTGTGAAGATATTTGATTATCGCGATTTCTGAGGGGAGATAGCAATGAAACGTACCGAGATTCTATATCTCTTTTTGCTTTTTTCCGTCACAGTCGCCGTTTCTTCGGGTTTTCTCGTTCTGAAGGGCGATTTCAGCGCTATTGCAGTCACGGAAAAGGCTATTCGACGCGGAGAGAGTTTTTCTCTGGAGGTTCCCGTATCCGGTCTGGAGCGTCCGGTGCTGGCTTATTCTCGTGGAGCCAGCCTTCTCGATTTTCAAGCCGGAGAGGGGACGGTCAGCTACCTCTTCACGGCCGACGATCCCGACGCCGTGATAGTGGTCGAATATGACGGCCTCTTCAAGGCCAGAAAAGTCGTTTCGCTGGACTTCGAAGGTTTCGTGGATGAGAATTCCGACGGCTTCCCGGATATGCTAGTTCTCGATTCGAACGACGCCTGGTGCTTCAGGGCATGGTTCGTAAACATCGCGGCCTATCAGGCTATACAGTTCTCGGGCAGGTGGAGCAATCAGGAGAGAGACTGCTCTGGCCTGATAAGATTCGCGGCGAGGGAGGCGCTGAGGGTTCACGACGACAACTGGTTCAGGGAGACGGGAATAGACACGCGTCTTTGGTTTGAAAAGACCGGCATAGACCTTACGATCCTTCCCGATGTCGTCAAGTACAACTATCCGGCCATTCCAATCGTTGGCCCGAAGCTTTTCATCGATTCTAGCGGGCAATTCACTTACTTTGCCGATGCCTATAACCTCGTCAGGAGTAATATGGTATATAGGGGTAGAGATATCGCGTCGGCCAGACCAGGAGATATCATCTTTTTCCACCACCCCTCGCCTTCTACTTTTCACTCCATGATATACACCGGCGATGGATTGATCTACCACACGGGTCCCCTTTCGCCTGGCGATAGTGGCTCCTTGAAGGTCTGGAGTTTGAACGATTATATGAGAATGATGCCTTATCAATGGTTACCTATAAACAACAACGAATACTTTCTTGGGGTTTACAGCTTCAAGTGGTTACCCCGGATGTGATGGAGGGTGAAAATGAAGAGAATCATCGTTCTCCTGCTCCTGTTAGTTTCCGCGATCACCGCGGTACAGGCGTTTCAGATCCAGCAGTATGGCTACAGATTCGATGGCTTTTTCATCGAAATCTACTCACTGGACAATCTTCCGACGATCTATACCGACAAAACAGATGGCTACATCGACATCAAGGTGTACAGCCTCGATCAAGAAGACCTGACGGGAGCCCTGACGATCGGCGATGTCAGGATCTCGGGCGATCCGCTCTATGCGATCAGGCAGACCGTTAAAGAGAATCAGAGGTTGACCCTGCCGGTAGATAGCATGAAAGGACTCAGGCTACTGGTGGTCACTTCCGAATCGAAAACGGCTAAAGTGATGACTAGCTACCGGACCGTGGGGGCGCAGTTGCTCAAACACGAAAAAGGAGCGATGTTGAGGCTCTGGACAAGGGAGGATTCCATCTTTATCAAAGATTTCTCTCTTTACAGACTCAGGGACGGCTCTCTAATAGGGAAGGCCGAAGACGGGCTCTTCGTGTTCGATTCGCTTCCGGAGAGCGGCGAGGCCGTTCTGGTTCAGTCGCCTTACGGTTCGCTCCTCTGGAAGCCCGGGGAGTACGATTACTACCTGCCTTCCAGATACGTATCCATGACTTTCACCGACAGACCGGCGTACAAAGCCGGAGAGACCGTAAACTTCAGGTCTTTCATAAGGGAGATCACTCCGGAGGGTTATAAGATCCCGAAACTGGGTCCGGTAGAGGTCGAGATAACCGATCCTCTCAACCGCTCGGTGTACAAAGAAAACCTCACTCCCGACGAACTGGGTTCTATCGACTCATCTTTCAAAACTTATTCGGAGATCACCAGGGGTTCGTACAGAATCATAGTGCGCTGGGAGGGGAACGAAGATTACTACTACTTCCAGATAGCCGACTATAAGAAGCCCACCTTCTTCACCACGGCCGAAGCGACCGCCAAAGTCTTCAAGAAAGGCGAGTCCGTCAGCATAGACGTGAAATCCCAGTACTATTTCGGCGATCCGGTGTCGCTGGGAAAGGTCGATTACACGATATACAAAGGCGGCCAGTACATAGACAACGGGACGGCCAGACTCGACGGTGTCGGCGAGACGGTCATAGGCTACAACGGTCCGCTGGATCCCGGTTACTACTACGCGGTCGTCACTGTGTCCGACGATACGGGAATGCAGTCGCGCACCACGGTGGATTTCAAGATCGTGCAGGGCACCTTCGGCTTCGTCACAGAATACACGCTCAACAACAAACAGCTGATGGCCAAAATAGAGACACGGCTGAACGACGACACGCCGGTGTCCAAAACAATTGAGGTGAAGGCCTGGTACGAACAGAGCGTAACGCTGATCGACCAGGGCAAAGCCGTAGAGAAGAAAGTCAAGATCAACGTTGTCAGAAGGGAGATCACCACCGGAAGCGACGGCAAAGCAGAGTTCACCGTAGATCTCGCAGAGGTGCCCGACGACAATCTGGTGTACATAGAGCTGAGCGGCGCGCCCTCCGGCGAAGCGGAAGTGACCGACAGATACTCCATATACGTAGGCTCTTACTACGAATACTACGGGTCTCTGACGCTGGACAGGATAACACCGGCCGCTCCCGGTTCGAAAGCGAGCCTCTCCTTCTTCTCCTCCAGCGAGCTCGACCTCTGGATTATCGCCGATTTCTCCGGCACATTCTCCCAGTTCCCTTATCACGCGCTCGCCGGCAAAAACGCGGTTGAGGTCGAAATACCCGAAGGCTACGCCTACGAGAGTTTCGTGCTGTATCTGGTCAGTTACAAGAACTACCAGATGAATTACAGCTGGATGATAGAGGTCGATTCTCCCCTGAAGGACTACAGTGTGAAGTTGATCACCGAAGAGAGATACGCCCCCGGAGAGAACGTTAACCTGAAGGTCGAGGTAACCGATCCCGACGGTAAACCGGCCAGCGTCGGATTGACGGTAGCGGTCGTCTCGCAGGCCATGCTCTCGCTCTTCGAAGGAGACCAGGATTACTGGAAGGGTTCGCTCATGAATCCCTTCTACAGAGGTTTCGGCTCGATCACTCTGGTAGATCTCTACTACTCCCCGTATCCGACCATAGCGCGACTGGGCGACCTCCTCGAATCGCAGCCCCCGGCGGCCGAATCGAAGATGCTGGCCAACGAGGCCTACGGAATGGGAGATCGCGGCGGTTCGGGAGAAGGTCTCACATCGGACGTGAAAGCAAGAAAACTCTTCAGCGACAGCGCCCTCTGGTCGGTCGGAACCTTCACCGATGAGGCTGGCCGGGCGGAACTCGCGTTCGTAGTTCCCGAAGATCTCGACACCTGGACCGTGAGAGCTCTGGCGTCCGATATGGGCGGAGGGTTCAGCTACGCCAGATCCAGCTTCGAGACGTGGAAGCCGATGACTGTCAGCAGCTTCCTTCCCGAGTTCCTGATAGCCGGCGACAAGGTGCAGCTCGTCTTCTCGGTCAAGAACAACACCGACTCGCAGATGCCGGTTCTTTCGGGTTTCTACGTTGATGGAAAGGTTATCGAGGAGAAGGGTTCGACGGTGCCGGCCTTCCAGAGCTCGACTTTCAGATACGAGGTGAATGTACCCGATCTCGAAGCCTCACAGAAAGACGAGAAACTCACGGTGAAGTTCGTCGTTGAAGGGAGCAGAGGCTCGGACGGCGTGGAATACGAAATACCCGTGAAGCCGAGGTTCACTTACGTGAGGTTCGGCGAACTGGACTTCCTGAATGGCGAGAGAACGCTTGAATTCTCCGCCAACTCTGTCGGCTGGATAACCATCGCCTCCACGATAGATCCCATACTTCTGGAGGCCATACGTTACCTGGTAGACTATCCGTACGGTTGCGTAGAGCAGACCATGAGCCGTTTCCTGCCCGCCGTCGCCGCTTCGAAGCTTCTCGAAAGCGCCGATGAAGCCTTCGCCGATAGAGTGAAGGTCGTAACGGACCAGAGTCTGGAGAGACTGTACGGCTACCAGCACTACGATGGAGGCTGGGGCTGGTGGAGAGACGACCAGACCGACGCCTTCATGACGGCTTACGTTATGTACGGTTTCTATCTGGCCATGGAAAACGGCTACGAAATAAACAACGATGTCATCAGGATGGGTTACTCGGCCATGAAGGATCTGCACAGTTCCTCTCCCGACCCATTCCTGCAGTACGTGATAGCCCTCTTCAGCAGAAAGCTCAGAGATCCGATAAGTGCCATCGTCGATTACAAGGAAGATGTCCCTTCCATGATCCTCTCTTCGCTCACGGCCAAGGTGTTCAACCTAAATGAACGGGCGAAAAGCCTCTTCGATGAAGCCATGAGCTACGTGGATCTGGAAAGCGATAAACCGGTCAAGGGCAGCAGCTTCAACTATTTCTTCGACGAGACGGTTACGCTCTCCTTCCTGTTGAAGGCCGCCGTCAATCTTCAGATTTCGCCCGACGAGATCGGAGCTATCTCCAGAAAGCTTCTCACGATGGGTGACGGAAGTTACTGGTACAGAACGGCTTCAACGGCGCTGGCTGTTGCATCACTGGCCTCTTTCAGCTCTTCTCTATCAAAAGATGCGGAGGTTTCCGTTACGGCCAATGGCTCACTCCTCGAGGCTGTAAGCGATGGCACTTCCCTGACATTCGCCATCGTGCCCGGTGTCATGACGATCAAAACCACTGGGCTCGTCGCAGTTTCGATCAATGGAGAGACAGCGGTCCCGGCCGGAGAGATAAAACCTTCCGAGAGCGGAATCGGGCTGGAAAGGATATTGAGAAGGAAGTTGAGCGTCCCGATGGATAACACTTACATTCTCACGACCCCCCAGCTAGATTCGCCATACGTTGTGGCTTCCCTCAAACTGCTTTCGCCCGATGAAGTCGATGGACTCGAGATAGACGTCGCCAGGCAGCTCGAAGGGATGGCGCTCTCGGTAGCAGATGGTGAACTCATGCTCGGCTCGTACCACCTCGGACTGAAGATATACGAGGGCGAGATCATGGGCAGCACTCCTGAAGGTTTCGTGTTGAAGACGGTCGAATCCGATTACTATCTCAACGGTGTGGAGATATATCTCATGACCCTTAAACCCCAGTCGCCGGTAAAGGCCGGGGAGACAATTATTTCGGAGGTGCACGTCAACATACCGGAAAACGCCCCTTACATAGTCGTGGAAGATATGTTGCCCTCAACGGGGATCGCGATCGAGGAGAATCCCGAGGGAGATATGCTGGGCTTCTCGAAATTCTATTATTACGATTACTGGTGGGGCTATACCTTCCGTGAGGACAGGTTCGACAGAGTGGCCTTCTTCTTCAGGTACAATGGTGAGTTCGTGACAAGAACGACCTGGAGAGTACTCACGACCGGTGAGTTCCTCATACCGGCCGTACAGGCATGGGCCATGTACGACGGTCAGTATTCGGCCAATACGTCGCCAGTCCTTTTAAAAGTGGAATGAAGAGAGTCGCGATCGTTTCATTTCTGTATGCCTCGATTTTTCTGGCAGGATATACAAGCTCCCACATCGGCTGGGACTCTCCCGAGCTGTTGGCTTACAGGAACGCTCTGGAGAGACTAACGGGTAGAACGGTTGTGGGAAATTACAACGTAATTATCGCTTCTTCGGCGGGAGAGTTTTCAAGGCTCTCCCGCCTTGGTTACTGGTTCGTGGCGGCCACACACGGGGAGACCATATATCTTCAACCGCTCAGCCTTATCCCCGACCTGGCCCGGACACTGGCTCACGAGATGTCGCACATCTTTTTTCAACGCTTCAACCTCCCCTATTGGCTGGAGGAGGGCTTCGTTTGCACGGTCACGGGCGAATGGGTCGGCAGGGAAGAGCCGTTGCTGGAAAACATCGAAGAGCTGGATCACACCGGGATGGATTTCATGACTTACAGGGCCTACAGTTTCTCCTGCTGGAGAAGGGTGGGCCAATTGCTCAGGGAGCACGGCTTCAACGAACTGATCTCGAGATTCGTGGCCGCTCAGTGAAGCCGGTCCACTCCGACCTGCCATACAGGGAGTCGTCTCGCGGTTTTCCGGAGTCTTCGCGATAGATAGAGATCCGGGGTGATGGATTTGGGTGGCGAGTGTTTGAAGCGATGGGAACTGGCGGGTTTCTTTTTCATCTTCTTCGCGGGCGCACTGCTCCACTTCGCGTATGAAGTGAGCGGAGAGAACGTTTTCGTCGGAGCGCTTACCCCGGTGAACGAGAGCGTCTGGGAGCACCTCAAGCTCGTTTTTCTACCGGGGGTTATTCTCTTTTTTATGGAAATCGGATTCTGTAAAGGCATTTCCGGGAGCTCCTTGCTGGCCGGCAAAACACTGGGAATATATATAATGTGCGGCACTATCCTGGGCGGCTTTTACCTATATACGCTGTTCGTCCGCCACAATCTTATCATCGATCTTCTCCTGATGGCCTTCGCCATCTATCTGGGACAGGCAGTCTCTTTCAAAATCGCCTCGGCCGGAAAAGCAACCGTGGCGACTGCCGTTGTAGCCACCATTTTTTTGATAGCTCTTGGAGCGATCTTTGTAGTTTTCACCTTCCGGCCACCCGAACTGGAGCCGTTCAGAGATTCCCTGACAGGGAAATACGGTACAGGATGAGGCGGTGACGGTTCTTAAGATCATTTGAGAAGTTTTCGAAAAACAGGCAGAATAAATCGCGGGGTGAGTGGGTTGCTGAGATACTTAATTAAAATCATGATATCGGCGATAATAATAACCGTTGTTTCAGAGGTAAGCAAAAAGACCGGCTACATAGGCGGACTTATAGCCTCATTGCCTCTCACATCGATGCTGGCGCTTTTCTGGCTCTACAACGACACGAAGGACGTCGACAAAGTTGCCGGGCTCTCCACCAGCATTCTTTTGTTTGTGATTCCATCCTTGATTTTCTTTGTTGTTATGCCACTGCTCCTGAAGAAAGATATGAATTTCTACTTGGCGCTAGCGATTTCAAGCGGGGCAATGGTGTCAGGGTACGCGTTTTTTTCGTTCATCCTTTCCAGGTTCGGTATTAAGTTGTGATTTTCACACGAAACGTTGCGGTTTCCTGATCGCTATCTTTTCCCTTTTAAATAGCGCTCGATGTCCACTTTTTCATTGGTAGTTGGATAATGATAGAATTGTCACTATAAAGGAAAGGGGGGGTTTGCGTGTCTCTTAATTCCACCATTGGAGAGGCGATGACGATAAAGCTTGACGATCGTCTGCCACCGGAACCGGTCTTCGAGCCGTCCATAAGGAGGGCTCCGAAGAGAGAGTTGAATCTCGGCGAGGCCGAAATTGAACTGGCCCTCAAGAACGCTCTCAGGTACATCCCCGGTGAACTCCACGAAAGACTGGCGCCGGAATTCCTGCGGGAGCTTCTTACACGGGGCAGAATTTATGGTTACAGATACAGACCGCAGGGCAGGATAAAAGGGAAACCCATAGAGGAATACAGGGGTAACTGCATAGAGGGGAGGGCCTTCCAGGTGATGATAGACAACAACCTGGACTTCGATGTCGCGCTCTACCCGTATGAACTCGTCACTTACGGCGAAACCGGCCAGGTCTGCCAGAACTGGATGCAGTACAGGCTTATAAAGAGATACCTGGAGGAGCTGACCGACGAGCAGACGCTGGTGGTCATGTCGGGCCACCCGCTGGGTCTCTTCAAGTCTCACAGGCACAGCCCGAGGGTCGTTATCACCAACGCCCTTATGGTCGGGATGTTCGACAATCAGCGGGAGTGGATACGTGCTCAGGCGCTCGGTGTGGCCAACTACGGACAGATGACGGCCGGCGGTTGGATGTACATAGGCCCTCAGGGGATCGTCCACGGCACTTTCAACACCATTCTCAACGCGGGGAGAATGAAGCTGGGCATACCCGACGCCGGCAACCTGAAGGGTCACCTCTTCGTGTCGTCGGGTCTGGGCGGCATGAGCGGCGCGCAGGGAAAGGCGGTGCGTATCGCCGGAGGAGTCGGCATCATAGCGGAGGTCGATATCTCCAGGATAAAGACGCGTCTCGAACAGGGCTGGATCGATTCTCTCGCCCGGAGTCCGGAAGAGTCTTTCAGGATCGCAGCCGAAAAGCTCGCCTCGGGCGAGAGCCATGCGGTGGCCTTCCACGGAAACATCGTGGATCTCCTTCAGCACGCGGTGGACGAGAAGATACCCGTAGAGCTGCTCTCGGACCAGACTTCCTGTCACGCTCCGTACGACGGTGGCTACTGTCCGCAGGGCCTGAGTTTCGAGGAGCGGACGGAGATGCTGGCCTCCGACAAAGAGAGGTTCAGGAGACTTGTGGATGATTCTCTCAGAAAACACTTCGGCCTCATAAAGACGCTGGTGGAGAGGGGGACCTATTTCTTCGATTACGGCAACTCCTTTATGAAGGCCGTCTTCGACGCGGGTGCAAAGGAGATTGCCAGAAACGGCCGCGACACTTCCGAAGGCTTCATCTTCCCCTCTTACGTCGAGGATATAATGGGACCTATGCTCTTCGATTACGGGTACGGTCCTTTCAGATGGGTCTGCCTGAGCGGCCTGAGGGAAGACCTTCTCAAGACCGACAGGGCGGCCATGGAGTGCATAGACCCCGACAGGCGCGGTCAGGACAGGGACAACTACATCTGGATAAGGGACGCCGACAGAAACGGGCTGGTGGTCGGAACACAGGCCAGGATTCTCTACCAGGACGCCGAAGGCCGGAAAAAAATAGCGCTCAAGTTCAACGAAATGGTCAGAAAGGGAGAGATAGGACCGGTGATGCTGGGCAGAGACCATCACGATACCGGAGGAACCGACTCACCCTTCAGAGAGACCTCCAATATAAAGGATGGAAGCAACGTGATGGCCGACATGGCGACTCAGTGTTTCGCCGGAAACGCCGCCAGGGGTATGAGTCTGGTCGCCCTCCACAACGGGGGTGGCGTGGGGATAGGAAAGGCCATTAACGGTGGGTTCGGCCTGGTGCTGGACGGCAGCGAGAGAGTCGACGGTATAATCTCGACGTCTATACCCTGGGACGTGATGGGCGGTGTCGCCCGGAGGGCCTGGGCCAGAAACGAGAAGGCCGTCGAGACGTCTATCGAATTCAACAGGTCCGCCGGGGGAAAATCACACATAACTCTGCCGTATCTGGTCGAGCAAGAACTCATAGATAGAGTATTGAGATCGGTAAAGGAGTGAATGGAATGGTCATCTACTTCAAGAAGAGCGACGAAGAAACGACGAAGACACTTCTGGAACACATTTTCACCAGCGCGCTGAAGCGTGGTATAAGAGATATCGTGCTGCCTTCGACACTCGGCAACGTGGCGAGGCTGGCCTTCGAAACGGTACCGTCCTCGCTAAGGCTGGTGATAGTGACTCACTCGGTCGGTTTCAGAAAGCCCGACCACGACGAGTTCGATCAACCGGTGAGAGAGATGTACTCTGGCTCGCGTCACACGATCCTGACGGCAACGCATCTCTTCAGGGGGCTAGACGGAGCTTTTTACAAAAGCAGCGGCGGAACTTATCCACCCCAGGTCTTCGCCACCGCTCTCAGACTCTTCGGTCAAGGGACCAAGGTGGCCGTGGAGATAGCTATGATGGCGGCCGATTCGGGCCTGGTGAGCGTGAACGACTGGATAATCTCGGCCGGGGGAACTG
>NZ_DAOSEH010000044.1:0-18393 GCF_035363035.1 Mesotoga sp.
GAAGAACCAGAAAGGGTTCCAGATCGAGCAAGATCCGTAAGAAGAGCTAGAAAATTAGCGGGAGGTATATCGAATGGCAAAGAGACCAGCAGCCAAGAAAAGAAGAAAGCTCACTTCAGACAAAGGGATTGTACATATAAAATCCTCTTTCAATAACACTATAATCACCCTGACCGATCCCGATGGGAATACACTGATGTGGACATCCGGCGGTACGGCGGGTTATTCGGGCTCTAAGAAGTCGACTCCGTATGCCGCTCAGCTTGGCGCAGACAAAATCGCAAAAGAAGCTATAAAGCTCGGCATCACCAGGGTTGGAATCGAAGTTAAGGGACCGGGCTCCGGTCGTGAGGCAGCTATAAGGACGATCCAGGCGGCAGGTTTGACTATCGAAACACTGAAAGATATCACACCATTGCCCCACAATGGTTGCAGACCAAGAAGAAGAAGAAGAGTGTAATTGAGGAGGGAATTGAATGGCCAGATATACAGGACCTGTTTGTAAACTCTGTCGTCGTGAAGGTTTCAAACTATATTTAAAAGGTGAGAGATGTTTTTCTCCAAGATGCGGCCAAATCAAGAGACCGGTGGCACCGGGGCAGCACGGAGCTTCTACTCGCAAACTGACTCAGTACGGAATGCAGCTCAGGTCGAAGCAGGTTGTCAAGAGGATTTACGGAGTCCTCGAAAGACAGTTCAGAAGATACTTCGAAATGGCTGTAAGAAAACAGGAAGAAACGGGTAACGCGCTCTTGAAGATACTCGAGTCGAGGCTCGACAATACCGTTTTTAGAATGGGGTTTGCCTCTAGCAGGAGACAGGCGAGGCAACTCGTTAGCCACGGACACGTTATGGTGAACGGTAGAAGAGTGAACAAGCCCTCCTTCAACTTAAGAGTCGGTGATGTTGTGGAAATTAAGGAAAAGAGCAGGGTGGTACTGCCAGTTAAGGAGGCAGTAGAAGCTGCCAAAGAAAGAGCGGCATATCC
Source organism: Mesotoga sp. (assembly GCF_035363035.1). Classification (NCBI taxonomy): domain Bacteria; kingdom Thermotogati; phylum Thermotogota; class Thermotogae; order Kosmotogales; family Kosmotogaceae; genus Mesotoga; species Mesotoga sp. The sequence continues at coordinate 989 of NZ_DAOSEH010000044.1, forward strand.
ATGGCTAGAAGTCAATTACGAGGATTTCAAGGGTACTTATCTCAGGTATCCGGCCAGAGAAGAAGTGGAGATTCCTGTTGATCTACAGTCCATTATCGAACTCTACTCCAAGTAAACCGATTCTAACCTTCTTGAAAGGAGGTGTGTGCCCGAAAGCTGGGCGAGAACTATGATAGCATCTATAATGCCCAAGAACCTGCGAGTCGAAGAGGAAAAGGAAGATCAAAATAGCTATTACACAAGGTTCGTGCTCTCTCCAATGGAGAGGGGTTACGCGATCACCATCGGTAATTCGTTGAGGAGAGTGCTTCTTTCATCGATACCCAGTATGGCTATAACTAAACTCAAGATTCCGGGTAAGTACCATGAATACGATGTGATTGAGGGTGTGAAAGAGGATATCCTGGAGATAATACTCAACCTTAAGAAAGTTCAGCTGAAACCCGCTCTGGAGTTCTCCGACCCCGTGAAACTCACACTGGAAAAAGTCGGACCGGGAGTCGTTTCGGCCGGAGATATCAAGACACCGACCGGTGTAGAAGTGGTGAATCCTTCTCAGTACATAGCAACGCTCAACACTGATTCGATAGTTTATATCGAACTCTTCGCGGAAATCGGTAAGGGCTTTGTACCGGTTTCAGAGATGGAGATCGATCACGATGTTGAGATGATCTATATAGATGGTATCTTCAGTCCTGTGCTGAAGGTGAATTTTCAGACAGAGAACGTTCGTGTGGGAAAGAGAACGGACTACGACAAGCTGGTACTCGAAGTCTGGACGAAGAAGTCTATCAAACCGTCGGAGGCCTTGCTCCGTGCGACGGATATTCTTACCAGACACTTCGAAGTTGTCTCGAACGGCCTGGGTCAGCAGAATCAGGTTTCTGCTGTTACCCCTGTTGAACCGGAAGAGGAAGAGTTGATACAGGAAGAAGCACAGATGGCGAGCGAATCTCCGCAAACTGAAGAGGTCGATTCCAATCCGCTCACCTCTAAAAGAGTTGAAGAGCTTGATCTCTCGGTAAGATCCCTGAACTGTCTGAAGAGAGATAAGATAAACACTATCGGAGATCTGATAGACAAAACAGAAGCTGATTTGCTGAAGATCAGGAACTTCGGCGAAAAATCGATGCTGGAGGTTGTCAAGAAACTGCGTGACAAATTCAACATCATACTCAAGAAAGAATGATGGTGAGGAGGTCAATTAGCCATGCGTCATAGAGTAAGTGGATCCAAATTGAATATGCCCCACAGCCAGCGAGTGTCTCTGATGAAGAATCTAGCCAGAGAGCTTTTCGAGCACGGTACCATAGTCACCACGGTCACCAAGGCCAAAGAGCTGAGACCGTTCGTGGAATCTATAATAACCAGGGCGAAGAAGGCTACTACGATAACCCAGGAACTGGGTACGAAGAGCGCCGAAAGCCCGGAGGCCATTGAACTCAAGTCCAGAAATCTCGCCCTTCGAAGAGAGATAAACAGGAACTTCAACGACAGAAGGCTCGTGAAGAAGATCTGCGATGAAGTTGCTGTGAAATACTTGACCCGAAACGGCGGATACACCAGAATAGTTAAACTGGGCATGAGAAGGGGAGACGCCAGCGAGATGGCCGTCATCCAGCTTGTGGACAACGAGGAGAAGAAAGAGACGAAGTGATGGCTACCGAAAGGTAGCCATTTTTTGCGGGGTGGCACATGAAGATATTTCTCGATACGGCAAACATCGAACAGATAAGAAATGGAATGAAATTGGGGCTCGTGGACGGCGTCACCACCAATCCAACGCTTGTTTCGAAGGAAAACGCGAAGTTCGAAGAACGCATTGTGGAGATATGTGAAGCCGTAAAGGGTCCCGTTTCCGCCGAAGTCATAGCGACCGATTTCGACAACATGCTGTCGCAGGCAAGAGAGCTGGCCTCTCTGAACGAACATGTCGTGGTCAAAATCCCGATGACGCCCGACGGGATAAGGGCCGTGAAAGTTCTCAGCGAAGAGGGAATAAAGACGAACGTCACCCTTGTCTTCAGTTCGCTGCAGGGACTTCTTGCGGCTAAAGCCGGCGCAACCTACGTCAGCCCCTTCGTGGGAAGACTTGATGATGTTGGGAACGACGGAATGCAACTGGTGAGCGAGATGGATGAGATCTTCGGTAACTACGGTTTTGCAACGGAGATAATAGTGGCAAGCGTGAGACATCCGATGCATGTTCTTCAAGCCGCTTTGATAGGCGCAGACATCGTGACCATTCCTTACGATGTTTTGTTGAGGCTTTTCAACCATCCGTTGACCGACAACGGTTTGAAAAGATTCCAGAGTGACTGGCAGGAATACGAAAGAAAGCAACGCCCATAAGCTTTGTTTTCTGCTTCTTAAATGGTATATTATTGCTGACGGATACTGATGTTTCTCACGATAATTTCGGCAAGGAAGATCCTGGACAGATCCAGGGGAGGAATTGCCGATCCTCTACCTTCGAATATTTGATATGATTTGTGAAAACCGTTGATACGGTGCCGTGACCACCTATGTAATATCAGGGCACGAACTCTTTGGTTAACGGATCGAAATCTGTAAGGCAAAAACGGCACCGCAGTCGTTACCCATCATTTGTCTGGATACACCGGCCGATGGACTGTCGTCAACTGGCCCCTGAGCGCGTTCGATCTGCAAACCCTCGACTTCGGTCGCGGGTGGTTGACCGGAGGTAGGTCTCCCATGCTTTCTTTTGTTCAATAGCTTCAAATAACACTGAATCCCTACTACACGGAAGGAGGATAGGTACATTCTTACTGAATGGTAGGTTGAGTGTACCGCTTGATTTGAGTCCAAGAAAAAAGAAGAGTGAAGAAATCCCGATCGAGAAAATTGAAAAGGAAGAAAAGAAACCCGCCAGAAGAAGAACAACCTCGAAACCCAAAGAAAAAGTAGAGGCCAAAGAAGAGAAGATTATTTCCGAGGTCTCAAAGATCGAACCCGTCGAGGAGCCGCTCGAAGTAGTAAAGGCAACCGAAGAAGAGACGGCAGAAATAGCCGAAGAATCGGAAAAGGTCAGCGAGGGACCCAGGCAAGAAACCCCTGAGGAGCTGAAAGAGGCAAAAAAGGACAAAGACAACATCAGAGAGGTCGAGATCGATATCTCTCAGCTTCAGAACATGCCGATAAGGGAGATCTACAAACTGGCCAGAAAATACGACGTCGCCAATTACACTCAAATGGCCAAGAAAGATCTCATCTTCGCCGTTCTCAAAGCTCAGACGGAATCCTACGGATACTTCTTCGATCAGGGAGTCCTGGAGATAACCGATGGCGGTTACGGTTTTCTTAGAACTCTTGAGAACAATCTTTTGCCGAGTTCGAACGACATCTATGTCAGCCAATCGCAGATAAGACGGTTCAACCTAACCAGCGGCGACACAGTTGCCGGTCAGGTGAGACCGCCGAAAGAAGGGGAAAAATACTTCGCCCTTCTACGAATCGAAGCGATCAACCACAAAGCCATCAACTTCGCAGCCGAAAGGATCACGTTCCAGAACCTGACTCCCATATTTCCGGAAGAACAGTTAATGTCGGAATCGGATACGCACGTTCTGAGCACGAGGATGCTCGATCTCTTTTCTCCAATCGGAAAAGGTCAGAGAGGTCTCATAGTTTCTCCTCCGAAAGCCGGAAAGACGGTGCTTTTGAAAGAACTGGCCAACGGCATCGCCGAGAACCATCCCGACACGATCAGAATAATACTTCTGATCGACGAAAGGCCCGAAGAAGTGACAGACCTAAAGAGAACCACCAGCGCCCACGTTCTTGCCGCTCCGTTCGATATGCATCCCGAAAAACAGATAAAAGTTGCGGAAATGACTCTGGAAATGGCGAAGAGGCTGGTTGAGTTCAACTACGACGTGGTGATCCTTCTGGACAGTATCACCAGACTCGCCAGGGCTTACAACCTTTACGTCCCCCCCAGTGGAAAGCTTCTCTCGGGCGGAGTGGATCCATCGGCGCTGTACAAGCCCAAGCATTTCTTCGGTGCCGCCCGGAACATAGAAGAGGGCGGAAGCCTCACTATAATCGCAACGGCCTTGGTGGAGACAGGAAGCAAGATGGACGAAGTGATTTTCGAGGAGTTCAAAGGCACCGGAAACATGGAACTCGTTCTCTCCAGGCAACTGGCCAACAAGAGAATGTTCCCCGCGATCAATCTGACGCTCTCGGGGACGAGGAAAGAGGAACTGCTTCTTCCGCAGGACATTCTCAGGAAAGTGTGGGTGTTGAGACGCATGTTGTCGGCCATGTCCGAAGAAGAGGGACTGAGATTGATCACGGACAAATTGAGAGGAACGGCCAGCAACGAAGAGTTCCTGGACCTGATCGAAATGGAGAAAAAACAATACTGAACGAGGTTGATTTGAATGTCGGATCTGGTGGTCGGAGTCGATCTTGGTGGCACTGAGACCAAAATAGGCATTGTGGAAGAGAACGGAAGGATACTTTCCAAAAGTATAATACCCACGAAGGTTTTCGAAGGAAGAATAGCGGTAGTGACGCGTATTGTGGAAGCTATCAAGCAGCTGATTATGGAGACCGGGATCTCTGTCGACGGAGTTGTCGGTATCGGCGTTGGTTCGCCCGGTTCGATCGATCACGAAACCGGTACCGTGCTTTTCTCCCCAAATCTTCCCGACTGGTCGGGTTTCGAATTGACCGCCATTCTTAAAAAGCTGACCGGTATAAGAACTTTCGTAGAGAACGACGCCAACGCTTTTGTTCTCGGGGAGTGGGCCTTCGGTGCCTTCAAAGGTTGCAAACACATGATCGGTTTGACGCTGGGAACGGGTGTGGGCGGTGGGGTGATAACCCACGGGACTCTCATGACCGGCAAGAATGGCTACGGCGGTGAACTTGGCCACACCATAGTCCAGATAGGAGGTCCACTGTGTGGCTGTGGCTCGCATGGGTGTCTGGAAGCTCTAGCGTCGGCAACAGCGGTTGTAAATATGGCGCGAGAGTATTCGAAGAGGTTTTCGAAATCGCTCATCTACCAGGCTCCACAGCTTACGGCCAGAGTTGTGTTCGATTGTGCCAAGGCGGGAGACCTCGCAGCCTCTATGATAGTTGAAAGAGTTACGGATGCGCTGGCCGCCGCGATCGGTAATTTCGTACACATTTTCAATCCCGAACATATCGTAATCGGTGGGGGTATGAGCAGAGCCGGAAGTATCCTAATTGATGGAATCAGAAAAAAACTACCGCGATTCGTAATGCCGTCTTTCAGCGATACATTCCAGGTCAACCTCAGCGAGCTGGTTGAAAACGCCGGTATAACCGGTGCAGCTTCGATAGTCTTCTACAGACTGAGTTGACCTTTGAGCTTCTGACTAAGTATGTGGGCCTGTCTGGTCGGTTCTGGCAATCTGTAGATACCGGTGGCTTTTAAAGAAAATTCAAGTGCCTGCTTCATAGAAAGTCCATTTCCGGGAGAGACATACACCGGTTTTACTCCTGGTTTCGTTCTCAAAGAATAGCCTATCAACTCACCGGCCGGCGAGAGTATGGGTGAAATGTCGCCCCGGGAGTTCCCCGGGAGGTCACACTTCCCGTATAGGAGTTTTTTTGCCACTCCTATCGTGGGGACTTCCAGAAAAAGTCCTATGTGTGAAGCGATACCTAGTCCTCTGGGGTGAGCCGTTCCGTGGCCGTCAAAAAAAACGAGATCGACTTCCGGGGTGTTTTTTAGGGCCTCTATTATCACCGGTCCTTCCCTGAAAGACAAGAGACCGGGGATATAAGGTCTTTCGATAATTCCAACATGGTACGAGTATTGCATCAATTCAAGCTCCGGGAAGTTCAAGACCGTGACAACTGCCAGACCTATATTTTTGTCCGGGAAAGAAAGATCTACCCCGGCAACCAGAGAAGGTCTGATAGGGTTTTCCTTTATTAAGATGTCCTCTCTCAGAAGTCTCTGTATTTCAATGGCTTCACTTCTACCCACGTTCCAGGAGTGAAGATCTTTTATTTTCATTAATCCCTCCTTATAACCGCCATCTACCACTGATGAGCGGATTATCGATAATTATTGTGCCATACAGATGTTATAATTTATCAAAAGCCCATTAAGTGGAGGTGTACCGATGAACTTTGTGGTTGAACGCAACGAGATACTCACGCGACTTGAAGCTGTTTCAGGTGCCGCCGCTTCAAAGACGGTCAAGCCAATACTTTCGGGGATATATTTCTCCGTGAAAGGCGAGTCCATCGTTCAGCTTACGGCCACCGATCTCGAGACGGCAATTAAGACGGAAGTGAAGGCCAAACATATCGATGGGCAGGATGGTTTTGTGGTCGATGCGAAGGTGGCTCTCGAGATAGTCAGAAACCTACCCGAGGGAGAGATAATATTCGAGATTGAAGAGACGAATCTAATCATAAGAGCCGGTAAGAGCAGATTCACGCTACCCACTATGGATCCCGAAGAGTTTCCCAATGTGGAAACAACTACAGGTGGTGTCGAGTTCGTAGTATCCGTTTCCGCAATAGAACTGATGATCGATCGTGTAATATTCTGCGCCGCAAGAGATGAGTTTATGAGAAACCTCAACGGTGTTTACTGGGAATTCGAGGGAGGTTTTCTACGCCTCGTGGCGGCCGATGGCTTCAGAATGGCGCTTGCAGAAGAGAGAATAGATGTGAGCGTTGACGATCACTTCCTTCTGACACTCAAGAGCATGAGAGACCTTCAGAATAGTATGAAAAGCGCAATGTCTGATGAAATGAAGATTGTTTACGATGGCAGCAGGGTGGGGTTTTACTTCGATGGAACGGAGATGGTTTCCAAAGTAGTCGATGCCGAGTTCCCCGACTACAAGAGAGTTCTCCCAAAATCCTTCAAGTCGAGAGTCCGGTTGTACACTTCAAATCTCTCCGACGCCGTTCGAAGAGCCTCGATCGCCGCCAGGCTGGGTTCTGATTCCATCAAGCTCGACATAAAGGACGAGCTTCTAAGAATAATTGCGCGCAGCCCCGACCACGGTGAAGCGATCGAGGAGATAGAAGGAAAGAAAGAAGGCGATAACCTCGTCATAGCATTCAATCCGAGGTTTCTTTCGGAGTCTTTGAGAAAAATCGATACAGAAGAGGTGGAGTTGAATTTCGTCGATTCCAACAGTCCGTTGCAGATCAATCCCATCGATGTTCAGGGTTATACTTATATAATTATGCCTATAAGGCTAATATAATGTACCGGGCTGGAATAGGTTACGACGTTCATCCAATAGCGAGAGGTAACAAAGGGCTTTTTCTTGGTGGAGTGAAGGTATCCGACGAGTTTTATCTCCACGGTCATTCCGATGGCGATGTCTTATCCCATGCGATTGTCGATGCTATTCTCGGAGCGGCCGGTGCCGGCAATATAGGACTCTGGTTTCCTGAAAACGAAGTGAACAGGGGTAGGAGAAGCATAGAGTTTCTCGCCGAAGTTCGAACGGGACTGACGGACTCATGGGAGATAGTCAACATCGATTCGGTGGTGGTGATAGGAGAGGTGAGGTTATCCGGGCGCATCGCGGAAATCGAGGAAAGCATCGCGCAGGCGTTGAAGGTTTCAAGTGAAATCATAAGCGTAAAGCCGAAATCCGGTAATGGAGGCGGCACTCAATTCGTACAGTCACAGGCGATCTGTCTTCTCAGAAGGGTGGGAAATGTCGATGCCTGACTTTAGATACGAAGTCATAAACAGTAAGGGTAAGCCCGAAAAAGGAAAGCTGACCGCCAGCTCCAAACTCGATGCCCTTCAAATTCTATCGGGCAGGGGTTACACGGTGAGCGCCATAAGGCCTATCGCATCTCAGGACAAAGTCCGGACCTCGATCTTTCCTCTGTCTCCGAAAGAGGTAAGTCTCTTTGCCAGGCAACTATCTACCATGGTTTCTTCGGGGGTCAGGATAAGAGATGCGCTTCAGGTTCTTTCGACCCAGGCGCTCTTCAGTCGGAGGTTCAGGAGGGTTATCACCAGGGTAGTTCTTGATATAGAGAGCGGTATGAGTTTCAACGAATCGCTTGAAAAATCCGGAGTCTTCGAACCTCTCTTCACCAACCTGGTCAAGGCCGGGGAGACCGGCGGTGTTCTTGACGAGTCGCTCCAGAGAGTTTCGGAGTTCTACGAAGGGATGGTTGAATTGCAGAACGAAGTAAAATCCGCAATGGCCTATCCCCTGTTCATGATGGTTTTCGCGGTCGGTATCGTGGGAATAATATCTTTTTTCATACTGCCAAACCTGATCAGTGCCTTCGGTGGTAATTTCAAACCATCGGGCGTGATGGGAATTCTTCTGAGCGTAAACGATATTCTTAAGTCCCACTGGCCTTTCATTCTGATTGGACTGGTCGTCGTTTTGATCGGTGGATGGCTCTTCTTCAAAAGCAAATACGGCAACTACGTCAAAGAAATCTTTGGAAAAATCATACCTCCTATAAGAAAGTTGAGGAACATGACGGCCATGGAAAGATTCACCAGAACGACCGCAGTTCTCATTGCAAGCGGTGTCGATCTGCCGACCGTACTGGAACTTGCCGGTCAGGTCTCTCAAAGCCCCTCTCTAGAGCACGCCGTACAGATCTCGATCTCGCAAATCAAGGCCGGCGAGAGTATTCACGTTGCCCTGGCCCAGCAGAAAGTCTTTCCGGCGATTGTGGTGAGTATGGTCGCAACGGGCGAGGAGACCGGAAAGCTCGACGAGGTTATGTTTAAGGTGGCCGACTTCTATCACACACAGGTTCAGAGTTCGCTGAAGAAACTGGTTTCACTTGTCGAGCCTATAATGATCATGTTCATAGGAGGATTCATAGGTTTTCTGGCTTACACCATGTACAACACGATATTCGCAATGGAGCAGAGTATTGGATGAGTGTAGTAGAACTCGTATGTTGTCTGGCCATCGTCGGCATATGTATGGGTTGTCTCATGGCTTTCTCGGGAGAAATGATCTCCAATCTGTCGATAGAGTTGAGCAAAGTTGAGCTCGACTGTTTTCTCGAAAATCAGAGACTGGAGGCTGTCAGAAGATCGAAGACCGTTGAGTTAATATATAACTACAGGCAACGGAAGCTTTTCTCGAACACCGGAGATGTGCTCGAAGGTTGTCTGTGGAACAATCTGGAGGACTTCAGGATAATCTTCAATGGCGAAGGTTCGATAGCGATACTCAGTGGCTCAACAACGCTGTGCTTTGAGAACGGTACTGTTTTGACGATACAACCCGTAACTGGGAAAGTCACATACTGAGCAACGATCCGGGGAGTGAAGCCAAATGTTCCAGACCATGATAACGGCACTGAACGTTGATGACGGTTATACCGAAATAGCCAGGGCTGTAGTCGAAGGTCGTTACTTGAAACCTGTCTTTTCGGTTCTAAAAACCGGTCCGAAGAGTCTGGATGAAGCGGTCAGAATCTTTATGCAATACAATGCCCTTCCCTCCGACGAAATCTTCGTAACGAGTTTTCATCCAAAGAACGTCGTTTTCCAGCATCTGGAGGTTCCAAAGGTCAAATCCATGAAGAACCTTCTAAGCGTTGCGAGTTACAAAGCGGCTTCCCAGTTCTCCCTACCACCGGACGAGGTCAGTGTGGCATGCCTTAATTCTTTGACCGCTCTTAAAAGTGGAATCGTACCGGCTTTTGTCATTACCCGAAGGAAGGTCCTCGATGAGTTCATAAGCAATCTCAGACAAAGCGGCTTCCCCGAACCCAACGTTGTTGATGTGAAGCCTTTTCAGATCTTCAAAATCGCTCAGCTGGATGCGCTCGAGGGTAACTACATTCTCTTTACGGTTGACAGCGATTACTCTCTCCTGGTTATGTTCAAGGGCGATGAAATAGTGGGATTGAACTACATAAACGGCGGCTTCTCGGACGTGGCAGACAAATTCAAGGAAGATGATTCTCTGTCACCGAACACGGATATTCAAAGGGAGTTTCTCACAGGGTCCAAGGCTTACTACGATTCACTCATCGAGGAGGCCTCCGAACAGCTTGAAAACATGATATCTTATCAGTTAAGGATGTATTTGACCAATACCCTATCGAGTTCCCCGAACACCTCGGCCGCCGACGAGGCATCTTTCAGTAAGTTTTTCGTGGTCGGTCAGTCGAGCCTTTCTACGGCCGTTTATGGAAGGGCTTTCCAGAGGATGCTCGGCGGGGACGTCGGTGTTTTTGTCTTACCTTTGAAGATAAAGGAAGCGATCGGAATTACGTACACTACGGCCGGACTTCTCATGAGGGGTGGTGAGCAGCTTGGTAGACGTAAACTTGTATTCAAAGAAGAAACGAGTTTGCAGGCTTAGAAATGCTTTGATCATACTGTTGCTCATTGTTGTTCTGGTTATGGGAGCGCGCTTTTTAGCCTCACAGGCTTTCGAATTCAGGTTGAGGCAGATCTCGAGGTTGAAAGGCTATCTCTTCGATAACACCGGAACATACCTCACAGGTAACCTCAGGCAGGATATTCAAACGATAAGGGATAAAAAGCAGGAATACATCAACTCAAAGAACAGACTTTCAATTCAGGTCAGAGATCTTAGAACACATGTTCAGGGCAAATCCCTTGAAATGAATATCTTCAGAACTTTGAACGCCTTTCTGGAAGATGAGAGCGCGATCAAGACTATCCTCACCAGAATGGATTTCGAAAACGGCAAGGGTAACGCTTTCTACTATCTGATATACGATGGAAACACAGTCTCCTTCCCTACTCCATCTAGTACTCCGGTTTTGCTGTCAACCCCCAACGTACGGGGCAACCTGGAATTCGCGGATCTTTACACTCTTCAGATCATTGACCTTGAAGTGGGTGATGAACAATGAGCAAGAACGATAGCGACGATCTGGATTTCAAAGAGATAGAGTTCTCCGATCGATCAGTAACGGGAGTCCCGGAGTCCAGCGAGTTTTTTATTCACAAAGATTTCAAGAAACGCCTCAGCAGGAAATTGACCTTCCTCGACAGAAAGGGTATCAACGCAAAGCTCCTGCTTGGAGCTCTGGTGCTTATAGCCGTGGCCGGTTTCTCCGTTCTGGTTGTTATCTATTCGTACAACGCTTTCAAAAATACGGCTACTCTTCTGGCGGAGGTGAACGAACTCGAGAACGCTTTTCTCGAGGTGCAGCTTCTCACGAGGGTTAGAAATGAGACGATCGGCTCCATGAGCACGAGGAGTTATCTCGGCGATCTCCAGAAAATCCTGGGTATTTCTAACAAACCGGGAGATTACAGGGGAATTTCCTTATCCGGCAGGTCGAGGGACATTCTCGATCTTCTTGAGATGATAGTGAACGAACCCAGGATGATGATAAAGAAGCTAGAATTGAGATCAAATCTGGGTTTCCCTATACTTCCAGAGTCAACTCTGCCATCCAACATTATGATAGAATTGAGAACAGATGTCTCTATCACCGGAAGTTTTTAGGATAGGATTGATGGTATGGAGAAGATGGTTGTTATAATCGTCGTTTTGATATGCGCCTTGGTAACTGGTGGTGTACTGCTAGCATTCTTTCTTCAACCTGTGGAAATAACCGAAGTCACGGCCAATAGAATAAGGGTTGAGCCGATCAACACTTCAAGCTTATCCGAACCAGTCAGGATGCAAGATCACTTTACACCGCTTTTTGCCAGCCCGTCCGAGGTTATAAGCTCTATGCTCGAAGTAGGACAGGAAGCGGAAAACATAGCTTATGTAGCGTATTTCAGATTGAACAGGGTGGATTATGCCGTTCTCGATACGGCCGGAACGCAGGTCACGGTAAGGGTCGGCGAACGCGTAGATCCCTCGTATATTGTGTACGGAATAACAGAATTTGCCGTTTTGCTTAACGATACCAGCACGAACAGCTTTGTGGTTGTGAAATATTTCAGGTCTTGAACTCCTCTGACTCTAGGGGTAAATATGGGGTGATTTCTGTGAGAAAAGTCGCGGTTCTCTTCGTGGTTCTGAGCGCCATCGCTTTAGCATTTTCGAATCAACTGGGTTCGGTTATTCCTTCGATGGATGTTGAATCCGTTACCCTTACTCTGGTCTTCAACGAACCGTTCGTCGAATCGTACAACATCCAGTCAAACCCGTCGAAGACGATATACTCGCTTTCTCTGAACGGTGTGAATGGGAAGGATATGAATCTTCCTCTTCGGATGGGACCGGTTGAAGGTTTGTGGATCAGGCAGGAACCGTCACGACTCTCAGTTAATACCGCATTGCTCACACCCGCTAGAGTCGAACCGGAAATCATCGTAAGGGAAAACGTTGTGATCATAAGGTTTTTCCGGTCGAGTGCCGAGGTGGATATAGATAAATTCACAACTTACGGAATGACCATCGCCAGCGCGATGACATATCTCTTCTCCGAGGAGATACTGAACCTTTCTTACATCCTCTCCCCCAGCGTGAGAGACGAGAAGATACTCGTAGGCTTCACTCTGGCCTTGCCGGAAGAGATACTTCGAAATATCCTCACCTCGCTCGGCGACAGGGTGGCGTATGCATATTTAAGCGACGGGACCTTTTATCTGGGTACTCCCGACGAAGTGAGGGAGCTGGTAAACACTTTCTGGAGAACTTATGTCGGCGTGGAGTTCAACGTCGATGGAGAAACGGTCTCGGAACAGGTGGAAAGGTTGAGAAAGACGCTCCCCGTCAACAGCTTCATAGAGTATTTACCCAACGAGGCCTCGCTGATGGTCTTTGGAGACCTCCAGACACATTTCATGCTTTCATCCTTGCTCACCACCAACATCGTCACGAAGGAGTTTGCAGCGCCTTCGGAGGCAACGCCAAGTGGTGTCGAACCGCTGGAGGCTTACGAAGCGCTCGCAAGAGAGCTCAACTCCGTTCTCTTCTCCGATTCCATCACCATAAGCACTATACCGCAGTTCAACAGGCTAATACTCACGGGCAACAGTAAATACGTCGATGAGCTTTTCGAATACCTCGAGCTCTACAGGAAGAATCTCACGTCCGAGAACCTAGACTCGAGCAGAACCAGAATAACCTATACTCTGCCGGAAAACTTCTTTCTGGTGGAAGACGTCCTGAGGCTTGGGAGTACCGCCGGTTCAGGCTTGCCGGGTGACGGCACGATAGTTGGAACGATCCTGAATCTTCTCCAGAGCTATTCCAAAGATAGCGTAACCGTTGACAGGACGTTCGAGCCGGTTGGAAAAGTGACCTTCGATCTGCCGAAATACCTGGTCGAGTTCATCGACAAAACGATGGAGTCTTTTGACAAGATCTCCGGAGAGGTCACTTACTCGGTAATAAAGTACCACATGCCTGTAGGGGAAGAGACGATTTCCCAGGTCGAGAAGATCACAGGAGCCGTAATCGAGACCATAGGCGAGAAGAAAGGGTACATAATCAAAGGCTCGAAAGCTTCCATAGAAACCGCTCAATACGTTTTGAGCCTTTTCACGGGAATCACATTTGAAGATTACAGAAACACTTATATAGAGCTTAAAGCTGAAAACAAATTCAACGAAGTCAAGAGCTTTTTCGATTCCTATTTTGCTTCCAGAGGTCTGGTTGTTGACGAGTATTCTCTGGAGCAAATATCCGAAAAGCTCATTTACATCTACGCCCCCTCGGATATACTCGATGAAGCCCTGACAGAACTGGAGAACAGGGAGAAACAGATATTCAGGAAAACCGAGGATCTGATACTCGAAGTGGCCCCGGAGATCTATGACTCGGGCCTGGGAGAGCTGATAGATACACTCCTGAATCCCGAGGAATCGCAGGTCTTCATCAGATCGGCCGGATTGATAGTTCTCAGGGGTTATCCGGAAAGACTGTCGGAATTGGAGAAAATCATAGAGGCGAGAATTCCCAGGATCGTTGAGATGATCGAGAAGCGTCTCTCCGGACAGGAAACCAGGATGTCTCTCCAGATAGGCACGATACCCGGCTGGGATCTCGATAAATTCCAAACATATCTAAGAGACTTTCTGGGGCCGGATGAATTTGCCACCATCACAGTTACGAGATCCGGGAACGGATATATAGTCGTAGGTCCGGAAAATCTTTTGAACACAGTGGATGATGAGACCAGAAAGCTCAGAGAGCTTGAAAATCCCTTTTACAGGCTTGAGTCGTCGATACCGTCTTTGAGCCAATTCGAATTGCTACTCGAGAGACTCGGTGTCGCCGTATCTATAATGCCCGTAGATAACCAGTTCATGGTGATCGGATCTCAGGAAAATGTAGAAGAAGCCTCCCGTCTTATAAGACAGCTTGGCAGCGGTTTGCCGGTCGGAGGAGAAGTGACGGTCCCCGGCACCCTTTACAACTATGCCTTCGTAAACGTCCCTTATGGAGAAGTAGCCGGTCTATCAGAACTTCTCGAGAAATTGAACCTACCCGTGGAGTTCGTGAACACACCAACCGGAGTTGCCGCGGTCGCTCCTGAAGAGAGGTTGAAGAAGGCCATGGAAGTGGTGGAATCCATCCTCTCAAGGCTTGAACCTGTTGAAGCCGGACCTGTTGGTTACAGCCTCGTGGATGTAGATCCCGGCTCTCTCGAAAGCCTCAAAACGATTATCGAGAAATTGAGGATCGAAGTGGATTTCGTTGATACCCCTTCCGGAATCGTTGGTATTGGAAGCGACGCCCATCTGGACAGGGTGAAAAAACTGATAGAGGATCTTCTTAAGAAAGAATCGGTTACTCCTCCTCAGGGCGATAAAGAGACGGGGTACATGATATTCCGCGGCAGAAGCGACGTCAGCGTTGATTCGCTCAAATCCGTCGTGCAGGTCTTCGGATACGATCTTACCTTCACTTCAGTTTACGACAAGATCGTTGCGGTCGGAGACAGGTACGACCTGAACAGCTTCAACACGCTTTACGGAGAGATACTCTCCAGCGAAAGCGTTGAAGATACCAGAGTTAGCGTAGAGCTACCCGGTATCCCCGGCTGGGATACTACAAGACTCTCCGCTTACCTGGGCGTTGTATTTGGCGAAAAGGCCGAAGAGATCTCTCTGGTCCAGACTTCAAAGGGATATATATTGAACGCTCCCGGATCGATGGCATCTGCCATCGGTGAAGAGTTTGAAAGACTTTCAAGGATCGAGAATCCCTCTTATTCCATAGAGACGAGAATGCCAAACATAACGGAGATAGATAGCCTCCTGGCGAGACTCGGAATCATCGTCGATATACTCCAGGTAGAAGACTACAGCGTCGTGGTCGGTTCTTCGGAGAACGTTGCCAAAGCGCGCGAGTTGATAACTAAACTGGTTGACACTCTGGGAGTTCCAGAGCAGACAAAGCCCCAGGTTTTCAAATTATCCGCCATAACTTCCGGAGATGTGGAGTACTTCGTACCTATTTTCGGGAGTATAGATATCGAGGTCGCGCTCCTTGAATCTCCTGCAGGAATATTGATCGTCGGCAAGGAAGACCAGGTGAACAGGGCGCTCGAAATAGCCGACAGTATCCTGGAAAGGAAACCCTCACAAGAAGTTTCGACAGCGTACGAGTTCGTCGATATACCTTCAGATGGTGTTACCACTTACGGCGAGATTCTGAAGCGGCTGGGTTTGAGTGCCGAACTCTTTCCCTCACCATCGGGTGTTCTTCTTATAGGATCGGAAGAAGATATAGATAAAGCCAGGCCAATAATCGAGGCCATACTGGAACGTGAAGCGAAAACCGTTTCCCAGAGCGATGAACAGCAAAGAGTATCGATGATCGTCAAAAATATACCGGGCTGGACGGAGGACAAATTCACCGGTTACTTCAGAAGCCTCCTTGGGGAGAGCGAGTTTGCCGGAATCTCCATAACCCCCTCTGTTAGCGGCTTTATAGTCATAGGAGAAGAGAAAGCTCTGGCGAAGATGCAGAACGAAGTCGTCAGACTGTCGGAGATAGAGGACCCCTTCTATCTGGTAAAGGATACTCTTCCACCGGTTGATCAGCTCGACAGGCTCTTGGAGAGACTCGGGTTGAACGTGAGCATCCTGCCGGTTGGGGAGAAAAATCTGATCGTCGGCGTGGAAAGCGACGTAATTAAGACCGGAGAGTTGATCGATACACTCAAGACAGATCTGGATACAGGCGATGAGAAGTACGTTTACAGATTTTCCGATGTCAATCCACAACTTAAGGGCGTTTTAGAAAGCATCCTCTCCAGTCTGAAGATCGAAGTGGGACTGACAGAAGCGGGAAACAGCATGGCGATCGTTGGCCTGGAGAAAGAAGTTGATGCCGCAAAAGTAATCCTGGACGATGTAGCAGGACAGATAGTTGGCGATACGGCGAAGGGTAAAATCGGATACTCCTTCGTGGGAGTCGAGAGCTCGCAGATAGACAGCTACAGCGAGATACTGGATAGACTGGAGTACGAGGTCGATCTTCTCTCCTCGCCGTCGGGAGTGCTGGTGATAGGAGAAGAGAACGCGGTCAGGGGAGCGGTAGAGATGATCAACGCGATACTGGCCAGGGAAGAAGAGATAGAGAGCAAGGTTGGAGAGAGCGTCAGAGTCTCGACGGTACTGTCGGTCGTCCCGGGCTGGAGCGACGAGAAGTATTCCGGATACTTCAGGGACTACCTTGGAGAGGACGATTTCGGAAGGATATCCATAACCCCGTCCACAGGCGGATACATAGTGATAGGACCGCAAGAAGTGCTGGAGAGGATGGAGAAGGAAGCCGAAAGGTTGACAAGTATAGAAGACCCGTACTACGTGGTGGAAGAGACACTGCCTGCGATAGAAGAGCTCGACACACTGCTGGAGAGACTGGGACTGAAAGTCACCATCCTCCCGATAGAAGACAGATACCTCGTGGTCGGGAAGAGAGAGAGCGTGGAGAAGGCCTCTCAATTCATCTCGACACTGAAGGCGGGGATGCAACCTGCGGTGGAAGAACCGCAGGTCTTCGAGTTCGTGGAGATAGAGACCCAGTACATAGACTCGCTGGAGAGGACGCTGGAAGAGCTGAAGGTGAAGGTACAGCTTATCCAGATAGGCAACAACGTTGTGATGATAGGCTCGAGCAAGGATCTGGAAGCTGGGCGAGAACTGCTGGCGCCGATAGCCGAGAGGTTGAAAGAGACACCTGTAGAGAAGAAAGTGACCTACTCCTTCGTGGGAGTCGAGAGCTCGCAGATAGACAGCTACAGCGAGATACTGGATAGACTGGAGTACGAGGTCGATCTTCTCTCCTCGCCGTCGGGAGTGCTGGTGATAGGAGAAGAGAACGCGGTCAGGGGAGCGGTAGAGATGATCAACGCGATACTGGCCAGGGAAGAAGAGATAGAGAGCAAGGTTGGAGAGAGCGTCAGAGTCTCGACGGTTCTATCGGTCGTCCCGGGCTGGGATCAACAGAAGACCTTCGAATATTTCCACGACTTCC
>NZ_DAOSEH010000045.1:0-18214 GCF_035363035.1 Mesotoga sp.
CGGCCGCTGGGCGGAAAAGAGAGGACTGGAAAGAATAGAAGGCCACAGGAGAGGAGCGGAAGTTGCCGATGCGGCCTCCCACTGGTGTGCCGATCTAGGCATCAAGTACGTGACGCTGTACGCTTTTTCCACCGAAAACTGGAAGAGACCGGAGAGAGAAGTGGACTTTCTCTTTGAGCTTATGTTGATGTACATAGCGAGCCAGTTGCAGAACATGCTGGACGAGAGCGTAAGGATGCGCTTCATAGGCCGGATAAACGATCTTCCGGAGAAGTTAAGAGGGTTCACGAAGCTGATCGAAGCCAGAACCGCCGGCGGAAAGAAGCTTACTGTAATAGTCGCCCTCAATTACGGTGGGCGTGCGGAGATAGTAGATTCGATTAACAGGTTTATTGAAAGCCAGAAAACTGACGAAAAGAGAAGAATAACAGAGGAAGATATCACCGGCAATCTCTATTTACCGGAAGTACCTGATCCCGACCTTATAATAAGAACCTCCGGCGAGGAACGGCTCAGCAATTTTCTCATGTGGCAGAGTATATACAGCGAGTTTTATTTCACAAAGACTCTCTGGCCAGACTTCACCAAAGAGGAGTTTCTCGAGATAATGGAGGAATACTCGAAGAGAAAACGAAGGTTTGGTGCCCATCAATGATGAAGAAACTGTCCGAGACCACTATCAGAATAGTAACCGCAGCAGTGATAGCCCCATTTGTAATTCTTTGCTTTGTGAGTTACTTTTCTTTCATAGGATTGGTCTCGTCCGTTGTGCTCTTTGCCAGCTACGAATATTTGAAGTTCAGCCTGAAGAACAGCAATCACGATGTCGTAAGGGTGGTTATATCCGGTATCATTCCCGCCATAATCGTTGTGTACGGCATTTTGCTTTATAGATCAAGCCTTATGAGCTTTCAAAGACCCGAGCTGATATTCGCGGTCGGCGTGATCTCCCTCTCCTCGATCGTTATAATGACGGTGTCAGACGTCAAGAGCGCGAAAGACATAATCGTGAACTCGGTCTTTTCACTCATATACGTAGGATTCGATCTGGCCTTCTTCTACCATATATATCTTCGCTTCGGCTCTTCGATGGCCTTGCTGGCGTTGACCTCCGTGTGGCTCTTTGACACAGGGGCATACTTTTCAGGCAAGCGATTCGGGCACATCAGGATCTCGCCCAGTTACAGTCCCAAGAAGAGTCTCGAGGGTGTGATCGGCGGATATGTGACGACCATACTTTTCATGATCGCTTTCATCTATATCAGTGGTCTGCTCGGCCTCTACAACGGACCGGAACTGGGGTTGTTCCAGATAGCAATTCTCGCCATGGTAGTATCGATCTTCGGTACGATAGGCGATATAGTCGAGTCTTCATTCAAGAGATATCACGGCGTTAAGGATTCGGGCAACTTGTTGCCCGGTCACGGTGGTATGCTTGATCGTATAGATGGCGTGCTCTTCGTGACACCCATGTTCTATATATTTCTGACTTTGTTGACCTGAGGAGGTTCCGCCATGAGATATATGACTGGCGCAGAGATAAGAGAGAGCTATCTCAAGTTTTTTGAATCGAAGAATCATGTGAGGCTTCCGAGCGCTTCCCTGATTCCCAATGATCCTCAACTGATGTTCACAGTTGCTGGCATGGTGCCGTTCAAACCGGTTTTTTGGGGAAAAGTCGAACCGACCTACAAAAGAGTTGCAACGTGTCAGAAGTGTGTGCGCACCAACGATATCGAGAACGTCGGCAGAACGCCGAGACACCAGACCTTTTTCGAAATGCTCGGTAACTTCTCTTTCGGAGATTATTTCAAGAGGGAAGCTATAAAATGGGCCTGGGAGTACGTCACTGAGTATCTCAAGCTTCCGGAAAACCTGCTCTGGGTATCTATCTATCTCAACGACGACGAAGCCTTCAGCATATGGCACGAGGAAGTGGGGGTCCCTGAGAGGAAGATCGTCAGGCTTGGAAAAGACGACAACTGGTGGGGACCGGCCGGACCGACCGGGCCGTGTGGACCTGATTCAGAGATCTTTATAGATCGCGGAGAGAACGACAACTGCCCCGATCCCGACAACTGCAGCCCGGCCTGTAACTGTGGACGGTTCCTGGAGTTCTGGAACCTCGTCTTCACCGAATACAACCAGGACGAAGAGGGGAACCTGGTTTATCTGGAAAAGAAGAATATAGACACGGGATTCGGTCTCGACAGAGCCGCCTCGATAATGCAAAACGTGAACTCCAATTTCGATACGGACATGTTTATACCCATAATCGACAGGATTCAGGACATACTCTCGGTGAAATATGGCGCACAGAAGGAACGGGACGTCTCTATAAAAGTCATAGCCGACCATGCCCGCTCGATAGCTTTCATGATCTCCGACGGAGTGCTTCCCTCGAACGAAGGGCGCGGGTACGTTCTGAGGAGGGTCCTCCGCAGGGCCGTGCGTCACGGCTCGCTCCTGGGATACGACCGGCCTTTCCTTTACAGGATAGTGGAAACGGTTGCCTCGCACATGGGCGATATATATCCCGAGCTCAGGGAGAGGCTTTCTTTCACCCAGGAAATAGCACTGAAGGAGGAAGAGCGGTTTCTTTCAACACTAGAAAACGGAGAGAGGCGACTGAGAACGATGCTCGTCGACAAAAAAGAATTGACCGGCGAGGAGCTTTTCTCACTCCACGATACTTACGGTTTTCCTCTTGAACTCGTGGAAGAGATGGTGGAAGGCACCGGAGTAAAGCTAGACAGGGAAGGTTATGAAGCCGCCATGGAAAGGCAAAGAGAACGTGGCCGTGAAGCCATCGGCGACAGGGAATACCTCGGCAATGTCCAGGTTTACACGGAACTCTTCGATAAAACCGGGAACAGCGTGTTCTCCGGTTACAGAACCATGAGAGACCGATCGACGGTGATGGGCCTTGTTAAAGAGGGAATCGAAGTCGATTCGCTTTCGCAGGGTGAGACCGGTGAAGTCGTTTTCTCTCAAACACCCTTCTATCCCGAGAAGGGCGGACAGGTTACCGACAGGGGTACTCTCGAGAGGGACGGCTTTCTGGCGAGGGTTGATTATGTTTTCATTCCATATCAAGAGATGATAATACACAGAGTGACAGTCGAGAAGGGTGTTCTGACCACCGGTCAGGAGGTGGAGCTCATCGTTGACGACAGCAGAAGACGAGCCGTTATGAGAAACCATACGGCTACACATCTGCTTCATGCTTCTCTGAGAAAAGTGCTCGGAGAGCACGTACATCAATCGGGTTCGCTGGTGCTTCCAGACAGGTTGAGGTTCGATTTCTCTCACTTCCAGGCTATGAGCGAGGAAGAGATAAAAAGGGTCGAAGATCTGGTCAACTGGCAGATACTTCAAGCCGTGCCGGTAAACACCACCGAAGTCAACTTCACGGAGGTGAAGGAAAGAGACGTGATGGCCCTCTTCGAAGAGAAATACGGGGATAAGGTAAGAGTGGTCACCGTAAACGATTTCAGCAAAGAGCTGTGTGGTGGAACACATGCCGGCAACACAGGCGAGATAGGCCTGTTCAAGATCATATCAGAGACTTCCGTCTCGGCCGGAACCAGAAGAATAGAGGCCATCACAGGGTTGAATTCTCTCCAGCTTGCCAGGAGGCTCTTCGATAGAGAAAGGCGGTTCCGTGAGTTGCTAGAAGTACCCGAAGAGACGCTTATCCAGAGATTGCAGAACCTCGTAATCGATTTAAAGACTAAGGATAAAGAGATACTGCGCTTGAAAGAGCGCCTCCTGTCGGGGGATGCCAGTCAGAACGATATCAGGAGAGATGTAGAAGGCGTCAGGGTGCTTGTGAGAAGGGTGAAAGGAGCCCCATCTAATGCCTTGAGGAACAGCGCAGACGTACTGCTCGGAAAGGAAGGCGGCGGAATCGTTATGATCTTCAACGAGGTTGACGACTCCGTGTCCTTCGTGGTAAAGGTTGAAAAGAGCCTCACAGACAGATTCAAAGCCGGCGAGATCGCCGGAAAGATAGCCAGAGAGCTGGGCGGGGGCGGCGGCGGTAAGCCGGAATTCGCACAGGCTGGAGGAAAGGATGTCGGAAAACTCCAGAGAGTTATCAACGGAATCGAAGAATATATCCGATGAAAGGGCCGGGAGAAAACTCCCGGACGTTCTTTTTCAGACGTTCGCCGATCCCGAAAGGCTTTCGTTAGATAGTCTTTCATTCGTCGGTGATGCCGTTTATACGCTCTTCTTCAGGCTTAACACTCTCTCGAAAGCCCACAGAAGAGCGAGGTTCCAGCACGACATCGTAACCGAGCACGTGAGCGCCCGAGGGCAGCGCAAAGCGCTAGAGGTGTTGATACCCTTGCTGACCGACGAGGAGAGAAGCCTTGTAAGAAGGGGTTACAACTCCAGGGGGGCAAAGAAACACGGGGACGATGAGGATTACAGAATGGCCACCGCGCTGGAAGCCCTGGTAGGTTACCTTTATCTGAAGGGCGAACTCGGCCATCTCAGAGAATTGCTTGAAAGGGTGGTTTGATGTATCTCCACGGAAGAAATGTGTTGAAAGAGCTTCTCGGCCTGAGAAGTGGTAATATAAAAGTGAAAAGAGTCCTCTTCACCGATCAAAAGAACGTCGATAGCCAGCTGGAGCAACTGATAAAAGAGGCCAGGGATACGGGTCTTCGTGTAGAGATCCTCCCTCCGGAGAAGTTAACCAACCTGTCCAGGGAGAAAAAACACCAGGGTGTTGTGATAGAACTGAAAGAGTTTCCATACACCGACGCCGACGCTTTTCTTACCGATTCGAGCCCTTCAAAGAAATCTACCCTGGTTCTTCTGGATCAGGTTCAGGACCCGCACAACCTGGGAGCGATAATCAGAACTTCGGTTGCAGCCGGTGTCGATGCCATAGCGATCACAACGAGTAACTCGGCCGAGATTACTCCGGCCGTTGTGAAAGTTTCGGCCGGGCTGGTCTTCAAGATTCCGGTAATACCTGTGGGCAACCTCGCGCAGTTCCAGGAGAAGCTAAAGGGCAGCGGATACTGGATCTACGCGACGGACATGTCCGGAGTGGCCTATTACGAGGTGGAGTACGACGATAGATCGGCCATAATTTTTGGAAACGAGGGAAAGGGTGTTAGAAGACTGGTGAAAGAGAGAAGCGATCTGCTGGTGTCTATCCCGATGGAAAAGACGGTTGATTCGCTCAACGTAGCCGCTTCGGCTGCCATCCTGTTGTTCGATAGAAGACGGCGGATAACTATCGGGGAGAGATCTAAACAATGATCAGGATTCATGAATTACCGGGTGAAGTCGTAAGAAAGATCGCCGCGGGTGAAGTCGTGACCGGCTGCTACTCGGTGTTGAAAGAGCTGGTCGAAAACAGCATCGATGCAGGCGCATCGCTTGTGGAGGTCGAGATAAGATCCGGGGGAAAAGAGTACATAAGGGTGCGCGACAACGGCACGGGGATGACGGCCGAAGAGGCCAGGCTCTCTCTGAAACCTCACACAACGAGCAAGATCGCGGCTATCGAAGATCTCGATTCTCTTTCGACCTTCGGCTTCAGGGGCGAAGCGCTTTCCACCATCGCCTCCGTTTCCAGAATGCTGCTCTCCACTGTGGGCGGTGAGGACACTCTGGGAGTGACGCTGGAAGTTACGGCCGGAGAAGTGAGCGGAGAGAAGTTTTTCAAAGGGGCGAGGGGAACAACTGTGGAGGTCTTCGATCTTCTCTTCAACACGCCTGCCAGAAGGAAGTTTCTTAAATCCGTCTCTATCGAGGGGCGGATGGTCACCGAGATGATGCAGAGATTCATACTATCCTTTCATAACGTTGATTTCTTATACATACGCGACAATCAGACAATTTTCGACACAAGGGGTCTGACAGGTATCGAAGATCGTGTCTTGATGATCTACCCCGAGCTTTCAAGGAGAGACCTACTACCGTTCAGAGAAGAGACGCGCGAGATGAGAGTCGAAGGACTCGTCACGCTTCCGGTAAGGACGAGACGCAACAGAATGGGAGAGAACATATTCGTGAACGGCAGGTATGTGAGGCAGTTCGAGCTCAACTACGCCCTCGAGAGAGGGTACGGAGAGGCCCTGGAGAAGGGTAATTTCCCTTTCGCGGTCGTTTTTATTCAAGTAGACCCGGTCGAGGTCGATGTCAATATCCACCCGCAGAAGCTAGAGGTGAAGTTCGCCTCTCCGGCGACGGTCCTTGAAGGTCTTAAAAGAGCGGTAAGGTCCGCGATAAGAAATGCCGGGAGCTTCACCATAGACGTTCAGCCTCCCTCAACCGGCGGGGAAGAATCGACGGTAGAAGAGAGAGACGAACCTCAAATCCGCTACAGAGAGAGAGCTTTCCCGACAGATCGAACGGACCGAAAGAGTGATGAGGTTAAAGAGCCTTCCTGGAGAAACTACGACAGAAACGAAAGCATGCCGCTGAGTGTGGAGCGTCGGCTTTTCAGACCCTACACCGAATCCAGAAAGGACGAGGCTCTTCAAAAGCGTGTTCAGGACAGAACAGGCTTTCTCGGCGTCCTCGGGGAGAGGTACATACTGGTCGAATCGGGTGAAGGACTGTTGATCGTCGATCAGCACGCCGCCCACGAAAGAATCCTGTACGAGAGATTGAAGGAGAAGATGGTTATCGATTCCCAGAATCTACTCGTACCCGTCGAACTCTCTTTCGAGGCCGGAAGAGAAGAGCTTCTCACCCTGAAAAGAGAGAGGATCGAGCAACTCGGCTTCAATTTCAGGTTCGAGAATGATAAAATCCTGTTGGTGGCGATACCCCAGTTGCTGCCCGTTGAAAGTGCGGTCGAAACTCTCGGGGAAGTGATCGACGAATTACGTCTGGAAGGACTCGAAGAACCGGAAAGAGTCTTCGACAACCTTCTCGCGACGATCGCCTGTAGATCCGCCATAAGAACTGGAGACAAGCTTGACATTGGACAGGCCAGGGAGCTTTTCGAAGAGCTCAGGAAGAGGCAGTTGCTCGTCTGTCCCCATGGAAGACCGATATCCATGGTAATACGACAGGAGGATCTGGACAGGTATTTTTCCAGATAGTTCCAATGACTTTGTAACTCCGCATCAAGGGAAACCGGTGAGAGTCCGGTACGGTCCCGCCACTGTGAACGGTTACGAAATCCACAAGGCGCCACTGGGAAACTGGGAAGGCGTGGAGATTAGGTTGAGCCGTGAGTCAGGAGACCTGAGCGGAGTTGAGATATCACCATCCTTCCGAGGCAGAAGGATGGTGAAATTCCTTGCAAAAAGGGGAGAGTTTTAATGAAAAAACTGGTTCTGGTGTTATCGGTTCTACTTGCGATCTCTACGGTTATGACCATCGAACTGGTCGATGACCTTGGACGTCTCGTTTCGATCGATAAGACTCCCGGGAGAGTCGTGATCGCCTCTCCTGCGATAACCTACTATCTGGAACTTCTGGACGTCACGCAAACCATAGTAGGCGTAACCGATTGGGACTCTTTCGCCCTTTCGAGGGAGGTTACCAAAATAGGAAATCTCACCCCTCTCAACCTCGAAATGGTTCTATCCCTTGAGCCTGATCTAGTACTCATCTCTGGGGGCATTCAGGAAGTCGAAGTGGAAAAGCTCGAGAGAATGGGGGTCAATGTATTCGTGGTAAATCCTAACTCTTTCGAAGATATCTACCGCAATCTTACCGTTCTCGGCAATATCTTCGCGATTCCCGAACGGGGAAGGAATGTGGCCGCAGAGTTCAGAAACGGGGTGCTTGAAGTCGCCAAGAACGTATACAACGTTCCTCAGGATGAAAGACCGAAGGTGATGTATGTAATGATAGCCGGTTCGGTGAGCGATATATGGACCTGCGGTACCGGTTCTTTTGTGAACCAGGCGATCGCATACGCCGGGGGTGCCAATGTTGCTGCGCCTTACAGTGGCAACAACGGCTGGTTCCCCGTCAGCCCGGAGTTCGTACTCAATACGCAGCCGGATGTAATCCTGGTTCCCTACTACTACGAGGGTGGACAGCGCGAGGCCGTAGAGATGGTAACGTCCTATAAACCCTTCGCCGGCGTCCCGGCAGTGAAGAACGGGAGGGTTTACCCTCTCTCAGATTCGCTCACTGTCTACGCCAACCCCAGATTCATAGATCTCGTAAAGGCTCTGATGGAGTACTTCTATTGAAGAAGATACTGCTTTTCATATCGATCGCCACGGCATCCCTGATTGGGATGCTGTGGTTATCGAGTTTCGGAACCGTAAAATACTCGATGTTTGAAGTCATTCAGATGATCTCGGGAAGCCTGACCGGATCGCGTGCGAACATCTACATGAACCTGCGCCTTCCCAGACTTCTGGTCGCCTTCCTCATTGGCTCCGGACTGGCCGTTGGCGGTAACGGTCTGCAGCTAACATTGAAGAACCCTCTCGCCGATCCTTATATCATAGGCATATCGGCGGGGGCCTCTTTTGGCGCCGTCTTCTCACTCTTCATAAAGGAGATGAGCAGAACTACCATCAATATGGATATGATGGCCTTTCTTTTCGCCGTCTTCTCAGCCTTTTTGACTTACACCATCTCGCGCAGGGGTGGCCGGATTCCGATAACGACCCTGGTGCTCTCCGGTGTGATCGTCTCCTCGCTTTTCAACGCGGCCGTGACCTTTCTGGTGGTCTTCGCCTGGCGAAACGTCATAACGCTTCACTTCTGGTCACTCGGTTCCCTCTCAGGAGTCACGTGGGGAGATGTCCTCAAGCTGCTGCCGGCGATCCTCTTCCAGTACTTCGTTTTCACCGTGATCAGGAGAAAGATGTTGATTCTGGCGACGGGAGAGGAACACGCGATAACGGTTGGGGTGAACCCTGAGAGAATCAAGTTCGTGGTCTTCTTCACGGTTTCGATCGTCTCCGCGATAGCGGTGTCCACGGCCGGATTGATCGGCTTCGTGGGCTTGATAATCCCGCACATGGTGCGACTGGCCTTCGGTACGGACAACAGGCTGAACCTCCCGGCAACGGCGTTGTTGGGTGGCTTTTTTCTTATCGTTTGCGATACCTTCGCCAGAACGCTCTTTCAGCCTACTGAACTGCCAATCGGGGCCGTTACGGCTCTGGTGGGTGCTCCAGTTTTCATCTACCTTCTCAGGAGTAAAGAAGTGGTCAGGAATGGATGATGTTATAGTCATAAGGGATCTCCGCTTCGGCTACTCGAGAGAAGAGGTTCTGAGCGGCATAGATCTCACCCTCAAACAGGGCGAAGTGCTCGGTATTCTCGGACCCAACGGAAGCGGAAAATCCACTTTGATGGCCATTATATGCGGGATTCTAAAAAACTGGAGTGGATCGATAGAGATAATGGGGAGTCCGCTGAACGACTATGCGGGCAAAAGACTGGCCAGAATACTTTCGTACATACCACAGAGTTTCGATCCTTCCTTCGATCTGAAGGTCGAGACGATAGTCTCTTTCGGCAGGAACCCCCACCTCAAGGGACTGTCCGGTCCCGGGGTAAGGGACTACGAAGTCATAGACGAGGTCATGGAACTAACAGAGATATACGGATTCAAAGACCGCTTTTTCAGTACCCTGAGCGGTGGAGAAAAGCAGAGAGTGGTCATCGCCAAAGCTCTCGCCCAGGAGGGAAGGATACTCCTCATGGACGAGTTCACCTCGCATCTCGATCCCGGACACTCGAGAAAGGTCGGCAAGATTGCTACCGATCTCGTTCGGGCCAAAGGTCTGAGCGCCATGGCCGTCTTTCACGATCTCAATCAGGCCATAGAGATGTCGGACAGACTGGTTTTCATGAAAGAGGGAAAGATCGAGGCACTTGGCGAAGTCTGGGAGACGGTGACCCCCGATATCATATGGAAGGTTTACGGTCTCAGAGCCCAGATAATAACCAATCCCGTGACGGAGCTGCCACTGGTGGTTTTCTACGATTGATCGAGAGGGTTGGTCAGGTCGAAGGCTTCACCGCCGGTTATCCTCACAAGATCTTCGAAAGTGGTCTCCACAGCCGAGCCCGAAGTTCCCGCAGAAGGATAAACTACGTCGTATTCTCTCAACCATTCGTCGATCAGAATCTTCACTCCGTTAAGACCGAAGGGACACACACCGCCGGGCAAGAAACCGGTTAAAGCTTCCGTTTCATCGGCGCTCGCCAGGCGGGGTTTCTCTCCGGTCACTTTCTTCAATTTTGAGGAGGAGACTTTGCGATCTCCCGGACAGACAACGAGAAAGGCCCCGTTTTTTTTGCAAACAAAAAGGATCGACTTCGCGATCTGACCGACCGCGACCCCGAGCATATCGGCTGCGGTTACGGCCGTGGGGGTGGAACCGTCGGGAAACTCGCGGTACTTCAGATCGTACCTCTCCAGAACTCTCAGGACTCTTTCGGAAATCATCTTCCTCCTCCTTCTTTTGCACGACCATAATAGAAACAGCGTCTGAATTTCTCCTGAGCGTGATGCGCAGTGCTGTATGATCGATATTATCTTCCCATATCGTTCGTTATAACCGCCCTGGCCAGCTCATGTGCCAGCGAGGTGAAATCCTTCCCTTCGATGTTGCTGAGTACTACGACGAAAATGTCGTCTTCCACGTACCGGTTTATCCGGGTAGAGGTTCCCTTGGTGTCGCCATCGTGATAAACCAGTCGCCTGTACTGTCCGGCGATGAACTCCGTTCCCACGAAAACGCCAAGACCGGCTTCGTAAAGCTGGCTTGCAGGCGTTTCCATGATCTTCACTGACTCTCTGGATAGTATATCAGTGCCGTACAATGCCCTGTTCCAGAGATAGAGATCGTACACCGTTGAATAGAGGCCGCCGGCGCCTCCGGGCAGTCTTCTATCGACCCAGTCGGCTTCCCTGATGCACTCATTATCGATAACGTACGACTGGCAGTAATACGGGCGTGCCCATCCCGAGTCGTATTCGTTGAAATCGTAGCCGGTGCTGTTCATCCCGAGGGGCTCAAAGATATTTTCCCTCAGATATTCGTCGTATGGCATTCCGCTAACCTTTTCTATAACCACTCCCAGCAGGAAGTAAGCGCTGTTACTGTAAAGGAAGGATGTGCCTGGTTCGAACCTGAGCGGAAGCGTGGATATGTATTCTATCTCCGCACCTTGAAGAGATTTACCGTCTTCGTAACCGCGTATCCTCTCCAGCAATTCCCCGGTGTTTATCATGGTTGGAATCCCCGAAGAGTGATTCAACATGTATCTCAGCTGAATTTTCTCTCCGTTCGGAAAGCCTTCTATGTACATCGACAGAGGATCATCGAGCGTCAGTTCTCCTCTTTCGGCAAGCTGCAGTATCGCCGCGGCGGTGATCTGTTTCGTTATAGAGGCTATCCTGAACTTCTTTTCAGGTGTATTGGGAATTTTTCTCTCAACGTCGGCCATGCCGTAACCGGCCGCATGGAGTATAACGTCGCCCCGGGCAACCAGAATCGCCCCCCAAAAGCCTTCGAAATCAGCGACTCTCTGAACGACCTCATTCAGGGCGTTGGCCGTGACTATTGAAGAGAAAAGCACAACGATACAGATAAACAAAGTTCTTCTCATTTCCACTTCCTTTCAAATCATGTTCCCCTTGTTGGCCGGCTTCACCAGAGCTTTCGCCGGAGTTTTTCCAGTTGCGATAAGATATCTGAGAGCTCGGTTTTCCTGAGGTTTTTCGCTGCGATTTCTAGCTTCGAACCGAGCTCGGATATCTCTTCTACCCCGTACATCCTGCCAGATCCCTTGAGGCTGTGCCCCTCGCGCGCCAGAGATTCGAGATCCCCTCTTTCAAGTAGCGAGCGGATCAACTCGATCGTGTTCCCTATATGTTTTCCGTACTCCTCGAACATCTCTGAAGCCTCTTCGAGTGTCAGCCCCATCTCTCTGGCGAATATCTCTATCTTCTCGTCGGAGGGACTTCTGTTGCCGCCACCATCGGTGGCGTTCAAAGTCAACGTTTCACGCTTTTTTCCGGTCTTGCCGTATATTCCGGTGTAATACCTCACCGTTTCGATAAGATCGGTTTGCTTTACGGGTTTGCCGAGGAAGCCGTCGCACCCGGCCGAGATCGATCTCTCCTCGTCTCCTTGCATCGTGTGGGCGGTGAGGGCGACGATGGGCATTTTGAAACCTTCGTCTCTCAAAATTCTGGTAGCCTCGTAACCGTCCATGACGGGCATCTGCATATCCATCAGAACCAGTACATATTTTTCGCGTCTCACCAGTTCTGTCGCTTCGAGACCGTTGCTGGCGATATTCACCAGGTATCCCGCCTTTTCCAGAATCTTTTTTATAAGGAATTGGTTGGCTTCGTTGTCCTCCACGACGAGAACTCTGCTTTCTTCAACACCGATCGGCGTGAAATCGATGTGTTCGCGGATCTTTCCGATCAGTTCCTCCTCTTTCACCGGTTTCTGGATGACCTCCTGAACCCACTCCCCGGCTTCCACTTCCCCTCCTGAAGAAGATATCACACCGATAACTATCGACCCACCGAGATCTTCCAGCGCTTCGAAAACCCCGGATCTCTCTGTGGGCATATCCATTATCACCAGAGAGGCCCCGAATTCTCTGATAGCCCTGGCCGTGTCCTTGAGGTTTTTAACAACTTCGAACTGTATCCCGTTCCTTTTAAGCATCGCTCCGATTATCGTCGAAAAATCCTCGCTGGGCGAGGCAAGAATTATCTTGCCCGATTTGACCTGCTCGGGTCTTGCCTTCTCTTTCGGTGCCTCTTTCGATAAAGGCGAAGGAATTCTGACAGTCACTTTAGAGCCTTCGTTGATCTTACTCTCGAACCTTATGATCCCGTTCATGAGCTCAACTATTCTCCTGGTTATTGTGAGACCAAGACCGGTGCCTCCGAACTTTCTGGACATCGTACCGTCGGCCTGTGTGAAAGGCTCGAAGATCTTGTCGATCTGATCGGCCGAGACCCCGGTGCCAGTATCCTGCACGACGTACGTCAGATTTGAAGCGTCGTAATTCACGATTATGGATACATAACCCTGATTGGTGAATTTCAAACCGTTGGAAACCAGGTTGGTCAGTACCTGCCGTACCCTGAATTCATCCCCATCCACAAACTCCGGCACATCTTCCGTTAAGCTGTGAGCCAGGTGGAGCCCCTTGGAGTAGGCCATGGGCAAATACGTTTCGACGATCTCTTTCACCAGTTTCGAGGGGTTGTAAGGGGCTATGAAAAGCTCCAGTCTGGCCGCTTCGATCTTCGAGAGATCCAGTACATCGTTTATCAGGCTCAGAAGATGTTCGCCGCTCCTGTAGATGGTTTTAAGGTATTTCAATCTCTCTAGACTGCCTTCATCGCTCATCAGCAGTTCGGTGAAACCGAGTATCGCGTTCATCGGCGTCCTCATTTCGTGGGACATGTTGGCGAGAAACTCCGATTTCATCTTGCTGGCCTGCTGGGCCTCCCTGGATACCTTTCTCATTAGTTCGTTGGAGTTCTTAAGCCTGTCGAGAGTCCTCTCAATGAATACCATCGTGTCGTTGAGACCGGAGGCTATCTCGCCTAGTTCATCGTCGGATTTCAAAGTTACTCTCGAGAAGTAACCTTTTTTGATCGACTCGAAGCCCTTAAGAAGCTCTGAGAGGGCCCTGGAGATATAGGAATTCAACGATAAAGAGAGCAAGAAAGAAAATGCGAAGACTCCCACGACGACGAGAATTAGAATCGGCAGGACTCTGTTCTTCAGAAGTACGAGCAAGCCCTCCGACTGGAGGACGTATATAGTGGCCCCGCCGATGGAGACCTTATCGACTAGAAAGAGCGAGCCGGAACTCAAGAAACTGAAGGCCGGGCGCACCTCGCTCACAGTGAAGGGAATCTCTTTAGACCAGCTCTCTTCGTCGAGAACGGTTCTTACATAGAGTCCCGAGTCGGAAAACTCCTTCGGGATGACGAAATGTTCTTCCATTAGCAGAAAGGCTATCGCATCCTGGCCGAGAAAACCCGATAGGCTCTCTATCTCGGCGCTATCGAAAGTTATGCCGACGATGTACGGTATCTCGTCGCTGATCATTGTAGAGTAATAAATGAGCTGACTGTTGACCATCTTGAAACCATTTCCCGCGCTCGACATATCGTTCAGGGAATCCTGCGGGAGTCCCGGTCTGTTGCGAAGGATAACCGTGCTTTCACCCTTCTCAACCAGCAGGTCTAGGTTGTTGTCTATGAAGCCCTCCATCGAGTAACCATCGACATAAGACTTGAAATCGCGTCTCAAGTCTATAAACCATCTGTAAACCGCCTGTTTTTTAGATTCTAGATAGTTCGTATATTCATCGGTGGCGGCTTTGACAAATATCACCGAGAGAAGAACTATAAGAACAACCAGAACAGCCAGAACAAAGATAAAAAACTGCAGGGATATCTTTCTGCTTAACCTTTTCATAGCCCCTCCCGTCCGAAAAGAAGCTTCTCCCCCGACCCTTTGAACGATCAGTGAACGCTCTTTTGCCCGGCATCGAACTCCCAGTATGCGCTTCCCCTTGAAGAATTCAGCGATAGACTGTACCGGCTCCCTGTATCTATGTAAGCCGATAAAGCTAGAACAAGCCTTCCGGAGCTCACCACAATGAGAGGATTATATCTGACGGTCTGTACGATTGAACCGTCACCTATCAAAAAGAGATCGGCCCACGAGTCTTCTATAGGCTGTCCGCGCCTGCATCTACCGCTCACGGATATATATTCAAAATCGACCCGACTCCAATCTGGCGGTAGTTCGAAGATCATCAGACCGATTAAGTTTTCGATTTCTATTTCCAGTTCATTCAATGCAGAGATCGGGATCACCGTGACTGTAGCCTGGAAATCTGTAAAGGAGATGC
This sequence comes from Mesotoga sp., assembly GCF_035363035.1. Classification (NCBI taxonomy): domain Bacteria; kingdom Thermotogati; phylum Thermotogota; class Thermotogae; order Kosmotogales; family Kosmotogaceae; genus Mesotoga; species Mesotoga sp. The sequence goes on from NZ_DAOSEH010000045.1 coordinate 14,863, forward strand.
TTCTCTCTAGAGTCGGATCCGTATCCAGCGAGAGAATATCATCGGCTAAAACCACACCGAAAATATTTGAGATAAGCACCATAAAAAGAGCGATTATCGAGATTCTCTTCATGAATACCTCCGCAAATCCCGAAAGGAGTCGCCGTAATCGCCCCTCCGGGGTCATATAGATTATAGTATCTTTCGCATCTTTCTCCCAATCCGCAACCGAACTTGTGAGTTTCCCGTTAAGGGACCTCATCGTTACCCACGAGTTTGTCGTGTCAGTCTGCCCTCGCTTAACGATGTCTCTGGCTCCTAATAAGAACGGTTGTTGGTTGCGCATAGCAGGTTGTGCAGTGAAAACCACGAGAATGAAAGAGCCTTTCGAGAGGTTCGATACGCTCTTCCGCTTTTTCGAAAGACGGGTCCACAGTCTTTGTTAAACATCAACTTCCGGGCAACTTTAACTGTATAATATATTATTGATTTTTTGGCTGGGGGAAGCTATGGAAACGATAAAGGTTTATATTCTAGATAACGGTTCCTCGGAGTTGAATTCGGTTTTCAGAAAGATCTCCAGAATCAAAGGAAACATCCAGATCACTATTTTGACGGAGGAGCCGGCAAGTAAAAACAATCTTCAGAACGATCGTTGCGAAAGGGCGAACAACCTTCTAAAGACGAAATACGAGGGCTTTTCGAACCTCATCGAAGATCTCGTCTTTCTTGTGAAGCTGGATGATCCGGCCAATCCGGGAAAGATAGTCGAGATAAACAACAGGGTTGTTGAAAAATTGGGGTACTCTTATGAAACTCTTTTGAGTAAGAGCTTTTACTCGCTGATGAGTGATCCCGATGGTGATTTCGGCTTAATAAGGGCCGATCTGACGTTAAAAGGCAGATGCAATTTCAATTCATCCCTGACAGGCAGCGATGGTTCGATGCTGCCCGTTGAAATGTGGATGAAGGTACTGGATCTTCAGGGGGATATAGTCACCATGGTTGTCGCCAGAGACCAGAGCTCTTATGAAAAGATACAGGCAGAATTACAGTGGAGACTAGAGTTCGAAAAGGTGATATCGAAAGTATCGGGAATTCTCAAGGACTACGATGATATAGACAGGGCAATCGACAAGGCACTCGCCGAGCTCTGCCGTTTGACCGGAGCCGACAGATCTTACGTATTTCTCTTCGATCACGAATCCGACACCATGAGCAACACGCATGAATGGTGCAGAGAAGGCGTCCAATCTGAGAAAGAGACTCTCCAGAAGCTTCAATTGAGCGATTATCCCTGGTGGATGAAAGAGCTCCAGAGGGGCGAGGTTATGAACATAGTCGTCGATGGACTTCCGGAAGATGCTAAACCCGAGGCAGAGGTTATGAGAAGACAGAAAATACAGTCTCTGGTTGTGATTCCGATTTTCGCGAGGCAAAAACTGGTAGGTTTCGCCGGTCTGGACAGTCTGGAAGGTTACTTCGAATGGAGCGGCGCCGATATAGAGCTTCTGAAGGTCTTCGTGTCCCTCATTTCAGAAGTCGTTGGTTATTCGCTTTTGACCTGAGAGTAAGGAACAATCTCCTTAAGAAAAGTCAACTCCCTCTATACCCCTTCTGAGGACATTAAACCCGATTGGAAAGTCCTATCTTTGATATGTTACCGAATATCTACTCTTTGTTGCACTTGTTTACAGTAAATTCTTCTCCTAAATGCTAATATTCCAACAATACAAAAAAACACGCAAATCTCCGCATAAGTGAACACAGAGTCATTTTTTTGCGCTTATTGACTTTAGGTGATTCTAAAAGCACCTGGCGACGCTTGAAAATCAATTTTGGGTTAGTCTCATTTACTTGTCACCACTTCAGGAGGAGGTAAGAGTATGAGAAAACTCGTTCTTATTGTACTGGTCGTCTTTCTTTCCGTTTCCGCGTTCTCGACAATCAAAGTAGGGGCTATTCTTCCGATGACGGGTGGGGTAGCAGCCTTCGGACAGATGATCTGGCAGGGTGTTCAGCTAGCCAATGAGCTCTTTCCGCAGGTTTTAGGACAGGAAATCGAAATTGTTCTTCTCGACAACAATTCCGACAAGGTCCAGGCTGTGAACACAACCCGTCGTGCCATCGAACAGGATAAAGTAGTAGCCATCATCGGGCAGGTAATAAGCTCAAACACCATCGCAGGGGGTACCGTGGCAGAAGAGAGCGGCGTTGCGATGGTCTCTCCGAGTTCCACCAACCCTCTCGTGACACAGGATCGTAAATACGTTTCCCGTGTTTGTTTCAGCGATCCATTTCAGGGTGTTGCGGCCGCGCTGCTGGCCTTCAACAACATGGGAGCTAAAAACGTAGCCGTCTTTGTAGACGTTGAGCAGGACTACGCTGTCGGTTTCGCCAACTTCTTCAAAGATACGGCAATTGAACTCGGCGGAACCGTCTTCTACGAATACTACAAGTCGGGGGATCAGGATTTCACCGCCCAGATTTCCGATGCTCTCTCGAAGAATGCGGACGCCTTTTTCATCCCCGGTTACTACCAGGAGATAGCTCTAATTGCCATTCAGGCGCGTCAGCTGGGTTTCTACGACCCCATAATCGCCGGTGACGGAGCTGCCGTTCCCGAGACCATAGAGATCGGCGGTGCGGCCGTAAACGGTCTCTATTTCACCACCCACTACGATTCTGGTAGTCCGGCAGTTACAGATAACGCAAAGCTCTTCGTCGAAGCCTACACCAAAAAGTATGGAGAGGCACCGGGAACGTTCACCGCGCTGGGCTTCGATACTTACCTGGTGATAAGAGATGCCATCGAACGTGCAGGAAGCACCGATCGCGAAGCGATCGCCCAGGCCGTGCGCCAGACCAAAGACTTTCCGGCCGTAACCGGTATCATCACCATCAACGAGTCCGGTGATGCCATAAAGTCCGTAGCGATCGTGAAGATAGAGAACGGTAAGTTCGTGTACGATACGACTATAAATCCGTAATGGAATCGGGGGACCGCACGGTCCCCCTTTCCCTTCGCCTTCTTCACTCGGACAGAACGCAGCCGGAGGTGTAGATTTGGATCCAAAGACCCTTCTTCAAAATTTCGTTAATGGTCTCAGTCTCGGTTCACTTTATGCGCTGATAGCGATCGGTTATACTATGGTCTATGGTATTTTGAGACTCATCAACTTCGCTCACGGTGACATCTTTATGATGGCCGCATACTTCACTTTTTTCTTTGTAACGCTCACACAGTTGCCCTGGTATTTTGCCGCAATTTTTGCGATAGCCAGTGCGGCCGTGCTGGGATTTGGTGTTGACAGAATTGCGTACAAGCCCATAAGGAAGGCGCCGAGAATATCGGCTTTGATTACCGCAATCG
>NZ_DAOSEH010000046.1:0-17953 GCF_035363035.1 Mesotoga sp.
TGTGTAGATTCTTGCCTGGCAGGCCTTCGAACGAGAAGACGATCGTCTCCTCTCCTGAGAACTCGTAATAGAAGATCTGCGAGAGATCGATATCTTCCACGAAATATGAGCCGCCTGAGAAATCCTCCGCTTTCAAGAATGTGGGAATGTGAGCGAAGATCAACGTGCATGACAGTGCGAAGAAAGCCATAACTGATAAATATCGCTTCATATAGTTCCTCCTTGTTTAGAACAACTATAATTTATTTTATCAGATCGGGGATGATAATCACCGGAGACTGTCTATCCTCTCGAGGTATCTCACGATCTCCTCGATCGAAAAGTACCTGCTCCATCTGTTCAATTCCCGGCCTTCCAGCAGGATCAGCACCGTAGGCACGGTGAAAACCGAGTACTCCCCGGCCGCTTCGGGATGCTTCTTTGTATCGACACTAACAAACTCCCACTGAGGGAAATCCGCCTCTAAACTCTCGAGCCTTCTTTTCACGGCGGCGCAGACACCGCAGGCGTTGCTGAAAAAATCCACCAGCATCTTTCCGCCGAGTCCTCCGAGCGCCCCGACTGTTAGCTCCTTCAAGTTCTCACCTCCCGTTAGTATTATAATTGAACAAAAGAGATCGGACTTAGAGGTGGAGTCTTTGGAAAGTACCACGGCAGTTCTCGTATCGGTTTTAAGAATATGCGGCGATGACCATCTTATCCTCACCAGAAGGTCGCGAAAGATAAGCCATCCCGGCCAGATGAGCTTCCCCGGCGGTCACCGCGAGAATGGGGAAACGCTTCTCGAGTGTGCGGTGAGAGAGATGGAAGAAGAGATAGGCGCCTCTCCGTCACGGATCGAAGAGGTCTGTCCGCTGGGTGTCACAACGACGGTCACGTCCGGCAAGGTGATCGTTCCCTTCATCGGGTTCATTGATCGTCCCTTTTTCAGGTTGAACAGATCGGAGGTTGAAGATCTTGTCTTTCTCTCTATACCGGCGCTGAAATATGTATCGCCGGAACCTATCGTCATGCCGAGCGGAAAGGTGACGATCAGGTACAGGTTCCCCGGCTTCATAGTCTGGGGGGCGACGGCGCGGATAATCGAGAGCTCGTTGGACAGGATAGTCGAACTCATAGACCTGCGGAACAGGGGGATGCCGCTCTGTAACAATGGATTTATTGAAAATAAAAAGGAGTGAAGAGATGCTTGATTTCGTATTCAGCAACGCAACCAAAATAATCTTCGGGAGAGGAACGGAAATGAAAACCGGCCAGGAGATATCGCGCTACGGCAAGAAGGTTTTGCTTCATTACGGCGGCGGGAGCATAAAGAAATCCGGTCTGTACGACAGAATAGTCGAGAGCCTTCGCAAAGCCGGTGTCGAGGCGATAGAGCTTGGCGGGGTGATGCCCAACCCGAGGCTTTCACTCGTCAGGGAAGGAATAGAACTGTGCAGAAAACACGGGATCGGCTCCATTCTTGCGGTGGGTGGCGGAAGCGTCATCGATTCGGCCAAAGCGATAGGCATAGGCGTTCCCTACACGGGAGACGTCTGGGATTTCTATTCTACCGGCAGGAAGGTCGAGGAGATGCTTCCGCTGGGAGTCGTTCTGACGATACCGGCGGCCGGCAGCGAATCGAGCGGCGGTTCGGTAATTACCAACGAAGACGGCCTTTACAAGCGCTCCGCGAACAGTGTCAACATGCGACCGAAATTCGCGATCATGAACCCCGAACTGACCTTCACCCTGCCGCCTTACCAGACGGCCGTCGGCGCTGTTGACATAATGTCGCACGTAATGGAAAGGTACTTCACCAACGTCAAAAACGTTGACTTCACCGATAGATTGTGCGAGGCAACGTTGAAAACGATGATAGTCAACACGCCGATCGTCCTGAAAGAACCCGACAATTACGAGGCCAGGGCCGAGATAATGTGGGCCTCGACGATAGCCCACAACGATCTTCTCGGGACCGGAAGGATCGGCGACTGGGCGACGCACGGCATAGAACATGAATTGAGCGCCATCTACGACATAGCCCATGGCGGGGGACTGGCGATAATGTGGCCCGCGTGGATGAAGTATGTCTATAAGCACGATATAGAAAGGTTCGCGCAGTTCGCCTGCAGAGTCTGGAACGTGGAACCGGATTTCAGGAACCCCGAAAAGACGGCTCTCGAGGGCATAGAGAGTCTGAAAGGCTTCTTCTCGAGTCTTGGCATTCCTGTAACGCTCACCGACGCAGGCATTCCGTCGGACAGGCTCGAAGAAATGGCGCGAAAGGCCACCGAAACAGGCCCGCTCGGGAATTTCGTTAGACTCAAAAAAGAAGACGTGGAGAAGATTTACAGGCTGGCGCTTTGAATCTGTAAAGAGCGTTAGGAGCCGCGGTGAGTAGTGGATAGTGGGTAGTGGTGGGGGCAAGAGCTATGGACAGATTTTCGCGATGGACATAAAGCGCGAAGAACGATTCATCGTTCCGACGCTGCGCGTCCAGGTTTTTGGTAACCCTGAGGTCAGAGGCCAGAGGTGAGAGGTGTGAAGAGCGGGAAGATCTTGATTTTCTAACCTCTAACCTCATGCCTCTTATCTCTTTTCGAAAATGGGGACTGACCGGCTCCTGAGGTCTGTAACCGATTTTCGCAAGCCTCGGCTCCTATGCTGTCATCCCGTGTCATCCCGTAGTGCTCTTATACGGGATCTCGTTCTTCTCGTCAGTCTCTCCCTCGCGATTTAATGTGTTATGATGTAGGTGGAGTTACTCCACCCGGGTGTAGTAACTCCACTCATTCAAAGCGAGGTGAACACATGCTTTTCTCCATCAGCCCGAAGACAAAACGGAGCGAGCTGTTCGACCGCGAAAGAGAAATGAATGAATTGAAAAGGGCCGTGGGCAACGATCGTCTGATCGTACTCGACGGTATAGTTGGCTACCTCGCAATTTTCGGATATGAAGTCTACAAGAATGGACCTGATTTCGAGACGGCTCTCGAAAAGGCAGGAGTCATGGCAAAAGGACTGGTAAAAAAGGAAATCGACGATTTGCTCGCCAGATCAATAAACTACGGCTATGCCCTAAAAGCGGTAGCGTTCGGCATGGAGAGGTATTCTCAGATAAAAAAATACATAGAAGCGAACTTCGGGTCTATTCACGACTCTACACTCAGCAATATTTTGAACGGACTTGTAAAACAAAGTTTCCTCGAGATCTCCTTCTCAAAATCGATAAAGAGCTACTCTATACCCGATCCGATAACTCGCAGCTTCTGCGTTTCGATGAACTTGAAACAGTAACAACCATCTCAACCAACACACTTTTGAATTTATAAGAGCACTACGGGATGACGGTGCGAGGGCATTCACGGGATGACACGCGAAAAACGGGACAGACGTGAGGAGAATCGTCAGTCCCTATTTTCGCTCCCTTCCCGTCATGCCGGACCCCGATCCGGCATCCCGCTCTTACCCACAATGGTTCTTAATAGGAGCATTTCAGTGCAGGCTCTGCAGGATGAGACGAAGAGAGCGTTTCCCGGGCAGTGTCTTTCTGTTATCATATATCGATGAATGAAAGGGGGGAATTGTATCATAAGGCTTATCGAAACTGACAAGGGCAAGGTTGGTATTATGGAGAGACGCGACGAGGTTTTCAGGAGTTCGCAGGACGTTCTCGATGCGATAGCCGATCTGTGTTATCAGGAGTGTGATAGATTCATTTTCTATAAAGAGAACTTCCCAGAGAGTTTCTACGATCTCCGGACCGGCCTGGCCGGAGACATACTGCAAAAGATGTCCACCTATTATATAAAACTGGCGATTGTGGGCGACTTCAGCGGCTATACGAGCAAAAGCCTTAAGGCCTTCATTTACGAATCAAACAGGGGAAAGCAAAACTTCTTCGTCGCGAGCGAAGAAGAGGCTATGAAAGCCCTCGGTCTTTCTTAAGGCGGCTTTTTCGCTTTCCCGCAAATCCTTGCAGGAGCTTTCATCATTTTAACAGAGATGCCAAAACAGCTTGACAGTATCCGACATGCCGTTTGTATGAAGGAAAACCATATAATCGTAGCTGGAGGTGACTATTTTGAAAGTCAGAGTATTGGTCGCGGCATTTATAACGTTGGCAGTGTTCTCGTTCGCAGGGTTGTTGAGCGGTCCGGCTGATCGTTTTCGCCTTGAGCTGGATTACGAGTCGGGCTTCACCGGCGTGATTTTCCACACCGTTCAGTTCGGCCAGGGCGGTACGGTATTCAATTACGTGAAAGACGGAGGCCAGGACGTCCTCTTCCCCTTCGAGAGATTCACCGCCAGCGTAGGGATCGACAGGCACACCGTATATTTTCTCTATCAACCACTGACGGTGCAGACTAAGGTTAAGCTGAAGAGCGATCTGCTGGTGGACGACGTTCTCTTTCCCGCGGGCACCGGGATGGTTTTGAATTACGGCTTTCCCTTCTATCGTTTGAGTTACACGTACGACGTCTTGAGAAAGGGCGACAGCTATCTGGCGCTGGGGCTTTCGCTTCAGATAAGAAACGCCGATATATACTTCGAATCGCTCGACGGGACGAAGTTCGTGGCCAACAAAAACGTCGGCCCCGTTCCGGTAATCAAGATAAAGGGCGAGCTCTGGTTCAACAACAGGGTCTACATCGCAACGGACATAGACGGTTTCTACGCCTCCAGCAGTTTCTTCAACGGGGCCGACTTCGACTTCGAAGGCTCGGTGCTTGACGCTTCTCTGCGCGGCGGGCTGAAGCTTACGGATTATCTGGAAGCCTACCTGAATCTGCGCTTCATAGGCGGCACGGCAAAGGGCGTATCGAAGAATGCGGACAGCCCCGACGGCTTCACCGACAATAGACTGGCAACTATAAATGTGAGTATCGGTTTCCAGCTCAAGTAGCTACTGAGATCGTATCTTTCAAGGCGGTCTTCCGGAGTCGCTTCCGGGGGCCGCCTTCATTATTTAACCTCTTCTTCGGGTGCGATACATATCTCCGTCTTTCGCAATTTTCTTTGTCAGGCTTTCCAGGATGAATTTTCGGTGGTATGATCTCTCTCGGCAGCATATGAGGGGGCATTGGGACTTGCGTAATATATACGAACTATTGAAAAGAACCATCTTCGATCCGGCTTTCGTTAAGAGACACCTGGTAAGAGAGATGCTTTTCTGGATATCCATGGTTCTGTCGATCGTATCTTCGATCTTCATGGGCGCGAGACTCGGGAGTATCGACTGGGAGGTCATAGCCAAGCTCTTCAGTCTTATGCTGGTCGTTCAGGCCTTCAAGGAGTACGGCGTTCTCGAGTGGATGGCCCGCTCTTCTCTGAAGAGTCTGAAAAGCCCGCGCAGCATAGGCGTGATGATCGTGCTGCTCACGGCGTCGGTCAGCTCTCTCATAACTAACGACGTCGCGTTGATCACCCTCGTCCCTCTCACCATGTTGATAGCCCTGAAGGCCGGCTTCGAACCTATGTGGCTGGTGATGATTCAAAGTCAGGCCGCCGACGTCGGAAGCGCGCTGACGCCGATCGGCAACCCGCAGAACCTCTTTCTCTTCGAAAAGTACCAGGTACCGGTCGGGGAGTTCGTTTCTTTTCTATTGCCTTTCACTGTATTCGGCGTCTGCTGGACCCTGGTGATGAACCTCCTTAACAGCAGGAAGAAAGCCTCTTTCACGGTCGAGCCTTCGAAGATACGCGAGCCGAGAAAGCTGATGATATTCGCGCTGGCTTTTCTTGTGGTCATGCTTTCGGTATTCAGGGTCATAGACTACAGGATAGGTCTGATATTGACCTTCGTCGTGACTATGGTGCTGGACATGGGTTTTTTCAAGAAGATCGACTACTTTCTGCTGGGAACTTTCGCCTTCTTTTTCATATTCATAGACAACATGGCCAGGACCGAGTTCATATCCGGCCTTATGAGATCGGTTGCCAATGGGGATATGGAGACGATGGTGAATTCGGCGCTCTTCTCGCAGATAATAAGCAACGTTCCCTCGGCCATACTCTTCTCTTCTTTCACCGACAGCTATAAGGGCCTTACTCTGGGTGTCAACATCGGCGGTAGCGGAACGATAATCGCCTCGCTCGCCAACCTGATCGCTTACAGGATCTACGTGAAGGAACGCGGGCAGAACGGCAAATACCTGATCATTTTCATGGTATCCAGCACCGTTTCGCTCCTTCTGAGTCTGACTTTCGGCTACTTCCGGCTGAAATTCCTGGGGCTTTGATCATCCGGCATTATCTGATCAACGAGAGCTCGGTAACGTTGTAGCTCAGGCTGTTCGGCGACTGTAGTTTGATATAGATAAGTCGGCCGGTGTTTTGATCGTAAAGATACTGGTTCATATAGGTGCCGTTGCTTTGCTGAAGCATTATCGCGTTCGTGCCGTCCTGAAGCTTTCCGGCGAAAACCACTTCGGTGACGACGCCGGTAACGGGATCCCGGTCTATCGTCTGAACTCTGTTCAGCGATTTCAGAGCCTGGGGGCAGAGCCAGAAAGCACCGCTGATCTGGGCGATGCCTGTTACGGTGGTCACTTCCGAGGGCAGGATACCGTACTGCGATATTGTCATCTTGATTAAATCCCAGCTCTGGGAGGATTTTACGGGAGTGACGTTCACCTGCATCTGACTGGGCGTGGTGTAGGAACCGGGGATGTTTATCGTGTACGTCCCTCCGTAGAGGCTTTCGGCCATGCTCCAGGAAGGTCTGGGAGAGTTGGCCCAGGGGAGATCTATGTATCTTGCCGAGATGAACTCCATGTACGACTGATGGATGTCGGCTCCCGAGGGAGCCTGAATCAACGAATAAATAAGCAACCCGGACGCCGTGTCGTAAGCGTGAACATGCTTCGTGTCGACCCCGGTAGTTTCGATTCTCACTATCTGAAGCGTCTGTCCGCCGAACTGGAGGGGCATTGCCATCGCCGTAGTGTTATCGCTGTTGAAGCGGGACAGGTCTTTGAAAACCTCGGGATTAAGCCAGAAATCGGATATTCCGGGTTTTTCAAGTGTGCCGAAAGAGGTTCCCGGGTAGTAGCCTCCGTTCATAGTCATGAAGTAAGTGCTCAGGAGTGCCACCGAATCCTGCTCGACCGCCACGAGATCCATTTGCTGAATACCGGTTCCGGAACCGCCCGTATCGGACAGACCGCCGCCACGCTTCATAACGGCGATATCGGCCCTGTAACTGAGCCTCAGGCCCGGTGCCATCCAGGGTAGAGGACCGTTCACGTATTCGGGGAAGTAACTCTCCCAGAGGCTGTAAGACATCATCGAAGAGAGAGCGAGAAAGAGAAGAAAAACAACCGCCACAATCCTTCTGTTCATAGGACCATCTCCTTATGCTGTTCCTCTATGAATTCTACCTCAAGTCGCTCCAAAGAGATCCATTGAACACAGTCGTTCGAAGTAGAAACGGAGCGGGTATCAAACCCGCTCCGCTAGAAGCTGAAATCGTATCTGCCGATTAGGTGAAAGTGGGGGAAAAAGGTGGTGTGCCTTGCGAGTCTGCCCCCCATGTTGAATCCAACGTTTATGATCGTGCTTCCGGTTTCGACGCTGAAATCTCCTATGCTGTAACCGGCCCCTATATGTGAAACGATCGGGAGGTACTCGATTTTCATATTCATGACGCTCTGCAATTCCGTCATTAAAGTCGCCTTGAGGAAAATCGATGGAAGAGTGGGCGAGAAATCTTTAAGTCTTATTTCGGTGTAAAGGCCGAAGTTGACCTGCGAGGGATCGAGAGTATAGAATTCGAAATTCTTCAGCGTCACGCCGAAGGCCGGGATGTCGGCTATAACCCCGAGAATCGGTCCGCCGAAGATTGGCCAGCCGGCCTGAAATCTCCCGAAGAACTGGATATCGAAATCTTTAGTCTGACGGTCCCGGTTAAAAACAAAGCCCATCCCCACCGAGAATTGCGTCGCGAAGATCGCCCCGGCCAGAATTAAAGCCAGAGCCAGTACGAGTGCTTTTTTCACCTGAACACCTCCAAAAAGCTATAGTTGTTGATATTGAGTTGGTAAAACACGAGCGAAAATAGGGACTGACGGGCTCCTGACGTCTGTCCCATTTTTCGCGTGTCTCCCTTTCTCTCTCTCTCCTCTTCCCGCTCTTCAGTATCTCAATCTGGCTGCGATACCGCTCTCGAGGACTTCCCCGTTCACGACCACTATTTTACCGTTGCTGGCAGTTACGCTCCGCACTATCCACGGACCTATGTTTCTAACCTCCCTGCTGTCTTTCACGGCTTTCGTATAGACGAGCTCTTTATCGAGAATATAACCTCTCTTCCTTACGAGGGGGTTTATGAACAGTGTGTCTATTCTTCTGTCGTTGGCCATTCTGGCGACGTCGTTCCAGTCTTGAGCGTATCGATCGTGGTTCTCTCTGGCCTTTTTCATAAGCCCCCTGGCAATCTCCGGCTTTTCTTCTCTGACTATCTTCACGCTTTCGGAAAGGAGTTGCTTCTCCTGGGTGATGTTTTTCTGGATCAAGACGCGGTGGGCCGCGGGGAGCGTTAGTCTCACTTCATCTTCGATCCTCTCTACGAATTCGCCGAAAGAAGAGGAATAGAAGACGATTATGAAGTCGGCGTCGCGCGGCGTCCTTTCCTCCTCTTTCAAAACGCTGGCGACGTGCTGGAGAAATCTGCGGTTCTCCTCGTCTTTCAACCTCTCGATCTTCTCCGAGTCGCTCCCGTGGAAAACCGTTCCCGCCGATGGTGAGGGCGAATAACCTTCTAGATACTCCTTTTCCCTCTCCTGAATGAACTCGTTTTCCAGTACGGCGATCTCAAAAAGTCTCTCTCTATCGAGCATATACAGGGCCGCCTCTTCTCTCCTGAGACTTAGGACCAGCGCTTCGACCGTGGAATTGGTGAGCCATATGAGCTGGTCGAGATCGAAAGTTTTGCCCACGTATATCTCCCTTTCGGGTCTTCTCGATAGGGCGAGCAAATTCACCTCTCCAATGTTCTGTTCTCTGGAGCTTTCACCGGCGCTGAACTGCAAGAAAACGGCCAGGCCCACACCGAGGTCGGCTGTGTTTCCCATTTTCAATACGACGGCTTCGGCGATCTTCTGGTGAAGCTTTCCAAGTCCGGCCAGTTTTTCGTCCGAGCGCATCGCTTCTAGAATCAAAGATCTCATGTGTTTTTCAGCGTCGATTCTGCCGATGTTTTCCAGCGGGAAGTAAAAACTGAGAAGATAAGAATCGGATTTTATTTCTGTTTCAACGCCTAGAAGTCTCTGTAGTTCCCTTTCCATCTGAGCTTTTCGAAGAGTATGTGGAGTGAGTTTTTCCATCGTATTTCCTCCTTCTGTGCCCGGTGGTTGTGAGTACTTCGATCGTTGACCGCTTTAGATTCTATGCTTTTTTGATCGGATGGAGACGATATATGTTCAAATGTTCCGAATAACTTATCCGGGAAGCTCTTTCCAGAGCGTTACTTTAGGGTTCACCAGTGAGTAGGCTATATCCACCAGCAGGTTCACCGTGATCATAAATATAGAGATCACCAGGATACAACCGGACAACGTCAAGACGTCGAACATAAGGGCTGCGTCGGCGATCAAGCTCCCTATGCCCGTTCTGGCGAATATAGTTTCGACGAATACGACCCCGGTCACCATGGAGGCGAAAAGTTCGCCGCCGACCGTGAGCACGGGGATCATAGCGTTTTTTCTCACGTGTTTGAGCATTATCTCTCTCTCGCTCAAGCCTTTCGAGCGGGCCGTCCGTATGTAATCGTTGTGCTTGACTTCGAGCGCGCCGGCCCTGCTGATCTGGTATATGTAGGCCGAATTCACAAGAAAGAGAGTCATTACCGGTTCGAGGAGAGACAACAACTGTTCTAGAAAAACCTTCATACGGCCGTTCAGGATGGAGTCGATCAGCGTCGAATAAGTATAATCCTTCCAACCTTTGACCGCGACCAGTTTAAGGCCGCCGATCGGGAGCCATTTGAAAAAGACGAACCCCCCTGTCAGGATTAAGAGCCCGAGTATGAAGTCGGGCGTCGCCCAGCCGACGGTTGAAAGAAAGCCGAAGACTGAATCCACCGGGCCATTGGGATTCATGGCGGCTCTGAGACCCAGGCGAGAACCTATCAGAACGATGGGAATCAGCGAAAGAAAGATCAGCTCTAGACTACTCGGCAACATCTGGAGAATGGCCTCGCTAACATCCATTCTTCCGGCCATAGAATACCCCAGATCGCCCCGGAGCGTATTCGAAATCCAGATAAAGTACCTGGTTATGGCCGGCTCGTCTAAGCCGTACTTTTCAATAATCCTCTCCGCAGCGTTGGGAGCCCTGCCGGTGCTGCCCGTCATATAGGCGTTCAAAAGAACGTTCGGGCCGAGCGACCATATAACACAGAATACGATCAGGGTGACTCCGATCACCGTTAGAGGAACCGAGATAAGCCTTCTTAGAATGTAAGCGGTCATGTATAACCTCCTGAACGTACATCTGATTATAGAACAAAAAATGTAGTACAATTGTACTGGAGATGATTCGTTTGGCTAACGGTTTGCAGGGTGTACTCCTCGGTCGTATCGGCAAAGCCTTTCCGGCTTTTAAAGTGAAGAATTACCGGTATTTCTGGATCGGTCAACTCATTTCGGTCATGGGCACGTGGATGCAGACCGCGGCCCAGTCGTGGCTCGTGTTGACCATAACGGACTCGCCCTTTCTTCTGGGACTCCTGGGAGTTGCCCAGTTCACGCCGGTACTCGCCTTCTCGCTACTGGCAGGCGTTTTCGTCGATCGCTTCCCGAAGAGATCTATTCTGCTGATCACCCAGTTCGCCTCAATGCTGCTGGCCTTCGCGCTGGCCGTTCTGGTTTTCACGAACACTGTGCAGTACTGGCATATCTTTCTGCTCTCCTTCGGCCTGGGTGTGGTGAAAGCTCTGGATATACCGGCCAGGCAATCCTTCATGATCGAGCTGGTAGGCAAAGACGTGCTTCTCAACGCCATCGCCCTCAATTCAACTGTTTTCAACCTCGCCAGGATAGTCGGCCCGGCAGTCGCCGGGATATTGATGGCGATGGTCGGAGCCGGCTGGTGCTTTCTCATAAACGGCATAACTTTCATAGCGGTCATACTCGGCATCTTCAAGATAGACGTGAGGCCTGTTATAAACAAGAGACCACGCGGAACGGTTCTGCCGGATATCAAGGAGGGGCTTGCATATCTCGTGAAGAGCCCAATACTGACCACCACGACACTGATGCTGGCGATAGTGAGCACCTTCGGGATGAATTACAGCGTGCTCATACCGGTCTTCGCGCGCAACCAGCTCGGGCTGGACTCTCAGGGGTACGGCTGGCTCATGGCCTCTCTCGGCGTGGGCTCGCTTATAGGCGCACTTATTATCGCCGGGAAGAGCGCTAAAGGCCCCAGTCGCGCACGGCTCTTCGTGGTCCCCTTCATCACCTCGGCGCTCTTTCTGTTGATCGGCTTCAACAGGTCGTATCTCCTCTCCGCCTTCCTTATATGCCTGATGGGCCTGGCCAATATCTTCTTCACGACGTCGGCCAACAGCCTGATGCAAATAAACTCCAGCAACGAGCTGAGGGGGAGGGTCATGAGCGTTTACTCGCTCGTCTTCGCAGGCTCGACACCTCTGGGCAATCTCTTCGTCGGAACTGTCTCCGACAGGTACGGAGGGGCGAGCGCCTTCGTCTGGTCGGGCGCGATCACCTTCACGCTTGTCTCCACGGTAGTTATCGTACACAGCCTCAGAAAAAGGATCAAACGCTTGAGTGCGAGCGGGCAGGTTTGAGTCATTTTCTCCTGAATCTGTAGTATAATTCTTTTATTGTATTCCGGGGTGATAAAATGCCAAAGATTCCCTATGCCCGGATTTCCAGGTTCTGGGGGTTCAAAGACAAGATCAAGCTCGTTTCCGGGCTCAATGGTCGTGCATATATAGTTAGTTCGGGCCGGTCTCTTTACGTCCTCAAGAGGCGGCCGATCGTTGTTGCGGGTTTTGCCGTGCAACAGTTTTTTCTCTCCTCTCTGTTTCAAAATGGGATAAATGTCTCGCTCCCGCTCGAGAATCCCGACGGGCTTTTCGAGGTCAAGATCGGAAAGTTCGTTTACTCTCTCTTCACGTACATAGAGGGAAACAAGGCAGATCTGGATATATCCTGCGCCACTCCGGAAATGGCCCGCGAGATCGGCCTCTTCACCGGACGGCTGCACTCGGCGCTCTCCAGACTGAACGACAACACCATCCAGAGAAGGAATCTCTTCACGACGTTATCGAGCTCGCTGCGTTTTCTCTCCTGCCAGGGAGACCGTCTGCCGTATTTAGACCGCGAGAGGATCGAAGAGTTTTTCGGCGAGTTCTTCTCGCTCTACTACAGGCTTCCGGTTCAGGCGATACACGGGGATTACCACCCGGGCAATATAATCGTCAATTCCGGAAGGGTTTCCGGGGTCATAGACTTCGAATACTCCTGCAGGGAAGTCAAGGTTTTAGATCTCTCCTATCTCATATCCAGCGTGTTGACCGAGTTCAAGAGAATGGGCTCTCCCTCGCTGGCGCTCTACCTGATCCCTCACCTTCTGGAGGGGTACTGCCTCGAGAACACGTTGACGATTGAAGAAAGGGAGAGCATCGTGTATCTTCTGGGGGCCGTTCTCCTGAACCAGGTTCATTTCTTTCTCGCCCGCGGCTGTACCGAGGAGGCCGCCTTCGCAGAATCGATTCTGGAATGGGTCGTGGACAACAGGGAGAGAATAAACGACAAGGCTGGCCTGACTTACACTCATTCCACTTCCAGATGAGGCGACTCAGCCGATTCTGAAGACTCCGCCGTGACTCCTGACAACTTTACCGTCTTTTTTTCGCATCTCTGAGGCTCCTTCTGATTTTCCTCCAGATCCTTTCATTTCGCAGACTCTCCAGTTCCCTCTCGATTTCGATCTCCCCGGTCTTGAGATCCTCTATAGTCGGATAGTGGTTGTGTATCATCTACGATCCCTCCCTTCGCTATGAATATATCACCGCCCAGGAACGGCTGTCTTTCCACCGGCAAAGGATTGGAACGATCCATTTCCTCTGCCAGCCTATTCAGCATCAATTGCTGAAAGTCTCTTTGTATAAGCATTTAATAGACAAGAGATAAGTGGTACGCTCTGCTGGCCTGTCAGTGGTATGGTAGAGCGGACCGCAAAAGTTATAATCGTTTCGTAGGGGGTGAGGCCGGTGATAGGTCTGAAAGTATCGATCGAGAGAAATACGAACGTACCTCTTTTCAAACAGCTCACCGAGCAGTTGAGGGCTGCGATTTTAAGGCGGGACATACCGGAAGGAACGAGACTGCCCTCCGAGCGCGAGATGGCCAGACTCCTTAAACTCAACAGGAGCGTGGTGATCAAAGCCTACAACGAGCTGAAGCTGGACGCTCTCCTCGATTCGAAGTCCGGCAGCGGCACTTATGTGGCCGCGGTGACACCGCTCAAGAAAGAGTTCGGCATGATATCCTGGAGCGATCAGCTCAGCACCTGGGCCACATCTTCCTCGGGCGAGGCCCGCTGGTCATCGCTCGCAAAGGGTCGGCCGGCCGACTGCATAAGGCTCGACACGGGAGTTCCCGAGGTGCGGACCGACCAGATGACTCTTCTGAAAAAGATACTGGAAGGTCTAACACAGGAAGAACTGGACGAATCGCTCCAGTACCCCTCGCTGAGGGGCAACCCCGAGCTCCTCAAGTATCTCTCCATAAGGCTGAACGGCTCGGGTATGAAAGTCTCCGCGAAAAACCTTCTCGTAACGATCGGAACCGAGGAGGCGATCTACCTGTTGTTTTCCGCTCTGGCCAGACCGGGAGAGGCCGTCATAATCGAGAACCCCACATATTTGAACGTTATAAAAATCTCCAGGATGTTCCAGCACCGGGTCCTGCCTGTAAACAGGTTCAGTGAGGGCTTCGACATGGCCACGCTGGAAAACACTCTCCAGAGGGGCTCGGTGAAGTACATATACACCATGAGCTGCTCCCACAACCCTACCGGGGCGAACATGCCCGAACGGAAAAAGGAATCGCTCGTCAGGCTTGCCGAAAAGTATTCCGTGCCTGTAATCGACGATACGGTCTTTTCGGAAATCCAGTACCAGAGCCCTATGCCCAGAACCTTGAAATACTACGACACTCACAACTGCGTTATCGAGATCGGCGGTATTTCAAAGTCATACGCGCCGGGTTTGAGGATCGGCTGGATCGTGGCCGACGAGGCGCTCATAGAAAAGCTGATCGAGCCGATGAGAATGATCTCGCTGGGTGTGCCGAACCTGAGCCAGCTGGTGGCCGCGAAGCTCCTCTCCTCGGGTGAGTACGACGCTTACCTGGAGCGCTACATCAAACTATCGCTCAGGAAATGCGAAAAGACCCGGATGGCCTGCTACCGGTACCTGCCGCAGTACGTGAAGGTGAACGAAGCGCAGGGCGGGAACTTCTTCTGGCTGGAGCTCCCCGATTCCATGGATTGCTGGAAAGTCGCCGAAGAATCCCTGAAAGAGGGCGTCGCAGTCTCGCCGGGCAGCCTCTTCACTTTCGATTCCTCCGGAAAGAACTACTTGAGACTGAACCCTCTCGGGGTACCGGAAGAAGAAATCGAAAAAGGTATAGAAAGACTCTCGAAGGCCATCGCGACGGTAGCGTCTCACTACAGGAAGGAGGAGCAGAGCCTCTCGGTTATAGTGTAGCAGCCTCCGGGCCTGCAAGAATGAGATAGGCGCAGTAGAGAAGATAAGAGGAGTGTTCCGTCTTCAGTCTTATCACATCGCGGTCGTAGTTGAACTCGTTCAAACGCTTCAGATAAGTGGAGAAGCCCCTGGCGTTTTCCAGCCGATAGCTCCTCTCTCCGACCTTAAGCTCGAGGCCGTCGATCGAAACCTCGCCTCTGACTTTCACTATAACCTCCGTGAGAGTGTTCAAAATCACGGCCTCTCCCGGGCCGACCTTGAGGGAACCCTCTCTCGATAGATATGCCGCCAGAAGCTCTCTCTGGACCTTCAAAACCTCAGGCACGCTCTTTCCTGAGATATAGCCATACTCATCGACTATCAGAGCGGCACCGCATTCAGCGCAGACGGCCTCGTCGCCTCTGGCGGCGATTGTGCGAAAGCCCCCGCATTTCTCGCAGAACCATACGATCCTCTCTATGCCGGAGGCCCTTTTCCGCCCTTTGAAAAGTATCCTCTTCTCTCTCTGCCATTCCCAGTCGGAGGAACGCGAAAGAAAATCCAGCGCCTCGCTTCCGCGAAAGACCTCGAAAGCGATCTCGATCCTTCCCCAGCGGTGGTGGTCGGCCCACCTCGGCCTGGTCAGATAACCCCCGTTCATCCTCGCCGCCACCACGGGAACATCGACCCTGTCGAGAAACTTCTCAGTGCCGGGTGGCACCTCGCCGAACTCGCCGTCCCAGGTTACAGAGCCCTCGGGCATCAGACCGATTATGCCTCCGTCCTTCAACACCCTGAGGATCTTTCTCATCGCGGCGACATCCGGGACTCCCTTCCTCTTTTCGATCGCGCCCGCCGCCTTCAAAATAGAGGCTGCCAGGGGAAGCTTGAAATTGCCGGCCGCGACGGCCCACACGATGGGATACTTCACAAAAGCCTCTATCAGAGCGGCATCTATGAAATAAGCGTGGTTTCCGACCAGAAGGAAGGGCGGATCGGGAAGCTTTTCGGCGTTCACCGCGTGAAGATTGTAGCGTTTCATGAAGGGGCGCCTCAGAATAGGCCGCAAAGCTCGCCAGATAAACCTGTCGCCCGGCATTCTCTCTCTCCGCAAATCCGTCACTTCCCCAAGAGTATAAATATAGTAGATTATACCAGTGGCAAAAGGACTGAAAGCTAATCGAACTGTAGACCGCATGTATAATGTTAACTAATCGGAGTAACGGTACCTGAATGAGTCGGCACAAAAAAGACGATCCGGTCGACTATGCAATGCACTGGAATTGAGCTTCGAATGGGGGTAAGCTTATGAGAGACGATCAACGGAATGAGGTGTCAAAGCAATTGAAAGCGGGAAAAGACAACTTATCCCCCGGAGTGGAAATTAGAAAGAAGAGCCCATCGAAACCAAAAGGCGAGACTTTCAATCTATTTGATTACAATATAGAGGCGCCCCCGGAAAGCGAAAGCAAGATCAGTAATTCACAACTTCGGGAACAAATGAATGCGAGATATATATACCCGAATACCGAACAGGCTCTCGATGAGCTCGCCAATTTAGTAGATTCCACAGTGTTAGCGATAGACACCGAGACGACGGGATTGGATCCCATAACCGACCGCGTAAGACTTGTGCAGCTTGGCGTTCCCGGAAAGCCCGTTCTCCTCCTTGATATGGATACGATAACGTCTGTCTCCGGCCCTTTAAATGAATTACTGGGCAGTGAAAAGACTCTGAAGCTCTTCCACAACGCCAAGTTCGATATCGAGTTCCTTAAAATCGCCGGAATAGACGTGAAGGGACCTCTATTCGACACTATGCTTGCCGAGTTGCTCCTGACCTCCGGGCTTGCCGGCACATCCGCCAAACTGTCTGACATGTCGAAGAAGTACTTGAACGTGGAGCTGCCCAAGGAACAACAGCTGAGCGACTGGACCGGAACACTGACACAGGAACAGCTCGAGTACGCCGCCAGGGATGTTGCAGTACTGCTGGAGCTCTACACACCGTTATCGATAGCGATAGAGGAATCAGGACTGTCCAGAGTGGCGGAGCTCGAATTTGAAGCACTTCCGGCAGTGGTCGCCCTTGAACTGAACGGGATTTTTCTCGACACTCGCAGACTGGAAAAATTGACCGCAGTTCTTCAGAGTGAACTTGAAGAATCGGTTATGGAATGCAGAGAGCTTCTCGATGCCGGTATCAATCTCGACAGCCCCAAACAATTGCTGAGAGCATTGAGCGCTAAAGGTATAAGAGTCGATAACACCAGCGCCTCTACACTCGAGAAGCTGAGAAACAGGCATCCCGAAGTGGCTGCGATATTGCGCTATCGCAGGGCCGCAAAGGCCATCTCGACTTTCTCGAATAAATTGACAGACCACATTCACCCTGTCAGCGGAAGAATCCATCCATCCTACTGGCAAATCGGAGCCTCTACGGGTCGTTTTTCCTGCTCGAACCCGAACCTTCAACAGATTCCCAAAGAGGCCAGATTTCGCGATTGCTTCGTACCGGCGCCGGGAAACAAGTTCGTTATCGCGGACTATTCACAGATCGAATTGAGGGTGGCGGCAGCTATAAGTCGAGACCCTGTAATGATCAAGGCTTACAAAAACAACGAGGATCTCCACCGGGAAACCGCGGCCGTGCTCATCGGAAAGAAACCCTCGGAAATAACGAAAGAGGAGCGCCAGCTAGCAAAAGCCGTGAATTTCGGCCTGCTTTTTGCAATGGGAGCGAGGGGACTTTCGAATTACGCTGAAAGCGGTTATGGTGTGAAAATGAGCGTGAAAGAAGCACAGGAGTTCATTGAGCGATTCTTCAACCACTACACCGGATTGAAATATCTGAAACGAAGAGTAGGTTTGAGTTCACAACACGAAGTCAGAACTCTCAGCGGCAGAAGATATTTATTATCGGAAGACACCGGTCTTTCTGTGAAATTGAATATTCCTGTGCAAGGCACGGCGGCAGATTTGCTGAAAATAGCCCTCGGCAGACTCCCTCGAGCTCTTGAAGACACGGGGGCCATGATAGTGGCGATCGTTCATGACGAGATCATTCTGGAAGTTCCCGAAAGTGCCGCTGAAAAAGCGAAGAGGATACTGGTGGAAGTTATGGAAGGCGCCGGTGATGGTCTCATGGACGTGCCTCTCGTGGCAGAAGCAACCATAGCAGACAGCTGGGCCGGAAAAGCTTAACTGACTTTGACAGCAAAAGAGAATCGGTGGTATAGAAAGCGCATA